>NZ_BRCY01000021.1:0-73047 GCF_023708045.1 Halomonas sp. NCCP-2165 | reverse complement strand
GAACGCCCCGCCGCCCGGCCATCGAGCCTGGTGGCGATGGTCAGTGCCGCCGCCTCGATCAGCGCCGCCTGGGTCAGCCCCGATGCCTTGCGCGGCTTCCAGTCATGGTCGCCATCGTCCAGGAAATGAACGTCGGCGCGATCGGGCAGGTCATAGCCTTCCACCTCGGCTCGGGTACCGAAGGGGTCCCGCGCCCCCTGCAGCACCAGGGTCGGGCAGCGCAGGTCCGGCCAGTGGGCCAGGCGGGTCTTCTCGGGCTTGCCGGGGGGATGGAAGGGATAGCCGCACAGCACCAGGCCGGGGACCGCCTCCCGGGCGGCCAGCAGGCTCGCCACGCGCCCGCCCATGGATTTGCCCCCCAGCCAGCAGGGCGGCCCCGCCAGGCGTGACACGATGTCGCACCAGGGGCGCAGCTCCTCCACCAGTTTTTCCACCCGCGGCGGCGGTCGACGGCGTCCCTCGGCGCGCATCCGCCGCATATACTCGAACTCGATCCCCAGGGCCTGAATCCCCGCCGCGGCCAGCGCCTGGCGCAGTCCCGCCATAAAGGCGGAATCCTGGCCGGCACCGGCGCCGTGGGCCAGCAGCAGGCGCCCGCGGCGGGGCCTGCCCGCGATCCACAGGGGCCCGATACCCGCCACCTCGCAGTGCCCGGAAACCTCCTCCTGCAAGGCCTCGATCAGCTCGTCTACGCTGAGTCGAAGCGACGTTGCCTCCGCCATCGTCATTGCGACCCCTTCTGGGCGTTATTTGGTCATACGCCATTTTTGCATATTTAGCTTGCCTGCCGGCTGAGCTAGAATCGGCGCCCGGAATCTTGACCTGTATCATCATGCGGGCGGTCGCGCTCGGGCACACTTGGCACCCGGGACGTCTCCCCTACACCGCGTTCGATGGGAACCTGACATGAGCACAGCATTTGAACACCCGACCTACAATTACAAGGTAGTTCGGCAGTTCGCGATCATGACTGTGGTATGGGGCATCGTAGGCATGAGCCTGGGTGTCATCCTCGCCGCACAATTGGTCTGGCCCGAACTGAACCTTGGACTGCCGTGGACGAGCTTCGGCCGCCTGCGCCCCCTGCACACCAACGCCGTGATCTTCGCCTTCGGCGGCTCAGCGCTGATGGCCACCTCCTACTACGTGGTCCAGCGCACCTGCCAGACGCGACTGATCTCCGACAAGCTGGCGGCCTTCACCTTCTGGGGCTGGCAGGCGGTCATCGTCTCGGCGATCATCACCCTGCCGATGGGCTTCACCACCTCCAAGGAATACGCCGAGCTGGAGTGGCCGATCAATATCCTGATCGCCGTGGTCTGGGTCAGCTATGCCATCGTCTTCCTGGGCACCATCAAGCAGCGCAAGACGTCGCATATCTATGTGGCCAACTGGTTCTATGCGGCCTTTATCCTCACCATCGCGGTGCTGCATATCGTCAATAACCTGGCGATTCCGGTGGAAGCCTTCAACTCCTACTCCATCTACCCGGGTGCCATCGACGCCATGGTGCAGTGGTGGTGGGGCCACAACGCGGTGGGCTTCTTCCTGACCGCCGGCTTCCTCGGCATGATGTACTACTTCGTGCCCAAGCAGGCCGAGCGTCCGATCTACTCCTATCGTCTGTCCATCGTGCACTTCTGGGCGCTGATCACCACCTACATGTGGGCCGGTGCGCACCACCTGCACTACACCGCCCTGCCCGACTGGGCGCAGTCCGTGGGCATGGTGATGTCGATCATCCTGCTGGCCCCCTCCTGGGGCGGCATGATCAACGGCATGATGACCCTCTCCGGGGCCTGGCATAAGCTGCGCACCGACCCGACCCTGCGCTTCCTGGTGGTGGCCCTCTCCTTCTACGGCATGTCCACCTTCGAAGGGCCGATGATGGCGGTGAAGACCGTCAACGCCCTCTCCCACTACACCGACTGGACCATCGGTCACGTCCACGCCGGCGCCCTGGGCTGGGTGGCGATGATCTCCATCGGCTCCATGTATCACCTGATCCCGCGCCTGTTCGGCGACACCGAGATGCACTCCGTGAAGCTGATCGCCGTGCACTTCTGGCTCTCCACCATCGGCACCGTGCTGTATATCGCCGCCATGTGGGTCAACGGCATCCTGCAGGGCCTGATGTGGCGTGCGGTCAACCCCGACGGCACCCTGATGTACACCTTTATCGAGGCCGTCGAGGCCAGCGGTCCGGGCTACATCGTACGCTGGGTGGGCGGCCTGTTCTGGGTCACCGGCATGCTGATCATGGCCTACAACGTCTACATGACCGTCAAGCGCAGCGAAGAGCGCGGCGCCATCCCGCAAGCCGCCTGAGCCAACGGAGAACGAGACACCGATGAAACACGAGATTGTCGAAAAGAACGTTGGCCTGTTGTCGGTCCTGATCCTGGTGGTGATCAGCTTCGGCGGCCTGGCCGAGATCGTGCCGCTGTTCTTCCAGAAGGACACCACCCAGGCGGTGGAGGGGCTCGAGCCCCTCTCCCCCCTGGAGCTGGAAGGGCGCGACATCTATATCCGCGAGGGCTGCGTGGGCTGTCACTCGCAGATGATTCGCCCCTTCCGCGCCGAGACCGAGCGCTATGGCCACTACAGCGTGGCCGGCGAATTCGTCTACGATCACCCCTTCCTGTGGGGCTCCAAGCGGACCGGCCCGGACCTGGCCCGCGTCGGTGGCCGCTACAGCGACGACTGGCACCGGGCGCACCTCTACAACCCGCGTGATGTCGTGCCCGAGTCGATCATGCCGGCCTATCCCTGGCTGTTCGAGAACACCCTCGACGGCCAGTCCACCGAGCGCAAGATGCGTGCCCTGCAGAGCATGGGCGTGCCTTATACCGACGAGCAGATCGAGGGCGCCGGCCGCGAGGTGCGTGGGGAGCAGGAGATCACCGCCCTGGTCGCCTACCTGCAACAGCTCGGCACCGTGATCGAAGGTACTCGCTGATCATGGATATGGGGACCTTTCGAGGTATCACCGCCCTGCTGATCCTGATCGCCTTTCTCGGCATCGTGGCCTGGGCCTACTCCAGGCGCCGCAAGAAGGACTTCGACGAAGCCGCCAACTTGCCCTTCGCCGATGATGATGAGATGCCAAACCGTGACCAGGCCTCGAGGAACGAGGCCGATTCCCGACACGACAGGGGAGACAAGAACAGATGAGCAACCTTTGGGACGACTCCCTCTCCGGCTTCTGGAGTGCCTGGATCATCGTCATCACCCTCGGCACCATCGCCTTCAGTGCCTGGGTGCTGTTCGCTAACCGCAAGACCGACAAGCAACCGGATGCCGAGGGTAACGTATCCACCACCGGCCATGCCGCCGACGGTATCGAGGAGTATGACAACCCCCTGCCGCGCTGGTGGTTCATGCTCTTCGTCGGTACCGTGATCTTCTCGCTGGGTTACCTGGTACTCTACCCGGGGCTGGGCAACTTCCAGGGCATCCTGGGCTGGAACCAGGTGAATCAGTGGGAACGCGAGATGGCCCGAGCCGAGGAGCGTTACGCGCCGATCTTCGCCCAGTACGAAGAGGTGCCGATTCCCGAGCTGGCCCAGGATGGCGACGCCATGCGGGTCGCCGAGCGCATCTTCCTCAACAACTGCGCTATCTGCCACGGCTCCAATGCCCAGGGCGGTTACGGCTTCCCCAACCTGACCGATGACGACTGGCTCTACGGGGGCGAGCCGGAGAATATCGTGCATACCATCTCCAACGGGCGTAACGGCCTGATGCCCTCCTGGCAGCAACTGGGCGAGGAGAACATCGAGAACCTGACCCAGCACGTGCTGTCGCTCTCCGGCCTGGAACACGACGCCGAGCGCGCCGAGCACGGTCAGTCGGTGTTCACCGCCAGCTGTGCGGCCTGCCACGGCCCCAGCGGTACCGGCAACACCGCCCTCGGGGCGCCCAACCTGACCGATGACACCTGGCTCTACCTGGCGCCGGGGCAGAGCGTCGCCGATGCGGTACGCCAGACCCTGCGCAATGGTCGTAACGGCCATATGCCGGCCCAGGCCGCCTATATCGGCGAGGACAAGGTGCACCTGGTGGCCGCCTACGTCTACAGCCTGAGCAACTAAGCCCCCTCGAGCGGGTGCGGTCGGCCGTCGCACCCGCTCATCTCCCTCTCCTGGGTCGATTACACTACTGCGGTGACTCTTCTCTTTCGGCGCTCCGCGCCCCAGCTGTGGTAAGCCCATGTCAGACCGGATACCTGCACGCGATGTCACCCCGTCCGGGGTCGGCCAGCACGACCCCGCCCAGGCCGTGCAACAGGAGATGTACGCCAAGCGCCGGCATATCTATGTGCGCGAGATCAAGGGCCTCTTCCAGCGCCTGCGACGCGCTGCCAACTGGGCCCTGATGGCGCTGTTCTTCGGCATGCCCTGGGTGACCTGGGGCGATCGCCCGGCCATCTGGTTCGACCTCCCCTCCCGGGAGTTCCATATCTTCGGCGGCACCTTCTATCCCCAGGAGTTCATGCTGCTGTCGTGGATCCTGATCATCTGCGCCTTCGGCCTGTTCCTGATCACCGTCTTCGCCGGCCGGGTGTGGTGCGGCTACACCTGCCCGCAGAGCGTCTGGACCTTCCTCTATATCTGGCTGGAGCACCGCCTGGAGGGGCCGCGCAATCGCCGCATCAAGCTCGACAAGGCCCCCTGGAGCCTCGACAAGCTATGGCGCAAGACCGCCAAGCATGTCGCCTGGCTGGCCATCGCCTTCGCCACCGGGGCCACCTTCGTCGGCTACTTCACCCCGATCCGCGAACTCGTCGGCGACTTCCTCGCCCTCAGCGTGGGCGGCTGGGCGCTGTTCTGGATCGGTTTCTTCACCGTCTTCACCTACCTCAATGCCGGCTGGCTACGCGAGCAGGTGTGCCTCTATATGTGCCCCTATGCCCGCTTCCAGTCGGTGATGTTCGACAGCGACACCCTGGTGGTCTCCTATGATGCGGCCCGGGGTGAGCCCCGCGGTGCCCGCAAGCGCGGCCTCAGCCATGAGCAGGCCCGGGAGGCCGGGCATGGCGACTGCATCGACTGCGATCTCTGCGTGCAGGTCTGCCCCACCGGCATCGATATCCGCGATGGCCTGCAGTACGAGTGCATCACCTGTGCCGCCTGCATCGACGCCTGCGACAGCGTCATGGACAAGATGGGCTATCCCCGCGGGCTGGTGCGCTACACCACCGAGCACCAGCTGGCCGGCGGCAAGACCCATCTGCTGCGTCCCCGCCTGCTCGGGTATCTGGCCGCCCTGGGGGTGATGATCGGCCTGCTGATCTGGGCCCTGGCCGGCCGCATCCCCCTGGAGTTCGAGATCGAACGCGACCGTCAGCAGCTCTACCAGCTGACCCGGGAGGGCCAGGTCAGCAACCTCTATACCCTGACGATTCGCAACCTCGATAACCGCCCCCACACCTACCGGGTCTCCGTCGCGGGGCTGGCGGGACTGACCCGGGTCGGTGACGAGCGGATTCGCATCGACGCCAACAGCAGTCGCAACCTGGTGCTGGAACTGCGTGCCGATGCCGAGGCCCTCGACCAACCCAGTCACCCCATCGAGATTCGCCTGCGGTCCCTGGAGGATGACTCGGTACAACAGACGCGCGATACGCGCTTTATCGGACAGATCAGGAGATAGTCTCGTGGGTAGTCACAGCATCCCCCCCTGGTACAAGCAGTTCTGGCCCTGGTTCCTGATCGGCATCCTGCTCTGGTCCTTTGCCATGGGCACCACCTTCCTGGTGATGTCCATCCGCAGCTTCGATGGCATGGTGCAGGAGGACTACTACAAGCATGGCCGCGCCATCAATATGGTGCTCGCCAAGCAGCAGCTCGCCGCCGACCTGGGCCTGCAGGCTCAGTTGGCGGTCGACGACCTCAGCGGCGATATCAGCGTCACCCTGGAGGGCGACGCGCGTCCCGAGATGCTGCTCCTCGAACTGATCTTCCCCACCGAGGACGATCGCGACCATACCGCCCTGCTTCACCACCAGCGCGACGGCCACTATGTGGGGCAACTCGAGCGCCAGCTGCAGCACCGCTGGTACCTGCACCTGCAACCGGCGGGTCAGGAGACGGCGGAGTGGCGCCTGACCGGCGAGGCCCGCTTCCCGGCGCAGGGGGAGATCGTGCTGACGCCGGGCCTCTCCCAGGGCTAGGTCGCCCATGAGTCATCCCGAGGTCGAGGGCGCCCTCGTCGAGGCCTGCTATCACTGCGGCAGCCGGGTGCCCGAGGGGGCCCCCTGGCGCATCCGCATCGATGAGCAGGCCCAGCCCCTCTGCTGCCCCGGCTGCGAGGCGGTGGCTCACGCCATCGTCGAGGGTGGCCTGTCCAGCTACTACCGCTTCCGCACCGAGCTCCCGGAGCGTCCCGACGAGCGCCAGCTACCCCCCAGCGAGACCTGGGCCGTCTTCGATGATCCGGCGTTGCAGCGCGACTTCGTGCACCCCCAGGGCGAGTGGCTGACCACCACCCTGTCGGTGGAGGGCATCACCTGCGCCGCCTGCGCCTGGCTGATCGAGCATCGCCTCAATGCCCTGGAGGGCCTGGAGGAGAGCGCCGTCAACCTCAGTCACCACCGCCTGCGGGTGGCCTGGGACCCGACACGCCTCAAGCTATCGCGGATCCTCGCCGAGCTGGCCGCCATCGGCTACGGCGCCCAGCCCTACGAACCCGACGAGGCCCAGCGCCGCCTGCACCACGAGGAACGCATGAACGTGCGCCGCCTGATCGTCGCCGCCGTGGCCATGATGCAGGTGATGATGTTCTCGGTGCCCCTCTATATCAGTGACCCCGGGGAGCTCTCCGACGGCTTCCATGCCCTCTTCCACTGGCTCTCCTTCGCCCTGGCCACCCCGGTGGTGGGCTTCTCGGCGCTGCCCTTCTTCCGCAATGCGCTGCGCGACCTGCGCACCCGCTTGCTGGGCATGGACGTATCGGTGGCCATCGCCATCGGCGGCGCCTACCTGGCCAGCGCCTATGCGATGCTCATCGGCAGCGACGAGGTCTACTTCGACTCGGTGACCATGTTCACCTTCTTCCTGCTCTTCGGCCGCTACGTGGAGACCCGCGCCCGCCGCCGCAGCGGCCACAGCGGCAACCAGCTCGCCGGCGTCCTGCCGCTCTCCGCCATCCGCCTGGAAGCCGATGGCAGCGAGCGCATCCTGCCCGCCAGCCGCCTCGCCGAGGGCGAGCGGGTGCTGGTCAAGCCGGGCCACGGCGTCCCCGCCGACGGCATCATCGAACAGGGCCGGTCGAGCCTCGACGAGTCGATGCTCACCGGCGAATATCAGCCGGTGACCCGCGGCGTGGGCGAGACCGTAACCGGCGGCAGCCAGAATATCGAGAGCCCCCTGGTGGTACGGGTCACCCATCCCGGCCAGGCGGCACGGGTGGCACGCATCGTCGATCTCACCGACCGCGCCTTCGCCAGCCGACCGCGGATCGCCCTGCTGGCACAGCGCGCGGCGCACCACTTCGTGCTTACCACCCTGCTGATCACCCTGGGGGTGGCCGTGGCGTGGTGGCTAATCGACCCCGACCGGGCCTTCTGGGTCACCCTCTCGGTACTGGTGGTGACCTGCCCCTGCGCCCTGGCCCTGGCCACCCCCACGGCGCTGACCGCCGGCCACGGCCAGCTGCGTCGCCGCGGGGTGCTGATGACCCGTGCCGATGCCGTGGAGGGACTCTCCCAGGTGACCCGGGTGGTCTTCGACAAGACCGGTACCCTGACCCAGGGCGCCATGCGCCTGGTCGAGACTCGCCCCCTGGGCGACGCCGACGAGACCACCGCCCGACGCCTGGCGGCGGCCCTGGAGGCTCACTCCGAGCACCCCATCGCCCGCGCCTTCCGGCCCGACCGGGAGGCCACCCTGCAGGCTCGAGAGGTGACCAGCCACCCCGGCCAGGGGCTGGAGGGCACCATCGAGGGTCGCCACTACCGCCTCGGCAGCTCCGACTTCGCCAGCCCCCAGGCCCCCGCGGCGCCGGGCGAGGGGCAGTGGTTGCTGCTGGCCCGCGACGGCGAGCCCCTGGCGTGGTTCGCCCTGCATGACGGCCTGCGCGAGGATGCGGTGGCCACCATCGCCGCCCTGCGCGCCCAGGGGCTGGCGGTGGAGCTGCTCTCCGGGGATCGCCCCGAGGCCGTGGCCGAGCTGGCCGCCCGGGCGGGCATCGACACCTGGCGGGGCGGCGCCGGCCCCGAGACCAAACTCGAGCACCTGCGGGAGCTGCAGGCCCGGGGCGAGACGGTGGTGATGATCGGCGACGGCATCAACGACGTGCCGGTGCTGGCCGGTGCCGATGTCTCCATCGCCATGAATGGCGCCACCGACCTGGCCCGCACCCGCGCCGACGCGATACTCTTGAGCCCACGCCTGCTGCGTATCGCCGAGGCCATCACCACCGCCCGGGCGACCCGCCGCATCATCCGGCAGAACCTGATCTGGTCGGTCATCTACAATGTCACCGCCCTGCCGATCGCCACCCTCGGCATCGTGCCGCCCTGGGTCGCCGCCCTGGGCATGTCGGCCAGTTCCCTGGTGGTGGTGGGCAACGCCCTGCGCCTGGGCCGCATGCGCCTGGACGCGTCGCCGACGCCTTCTCCCGCCCCCCGAGTGGAGCCCGCATGAGCATCCTCTACCTGCTGATTCCACTGAGCCTGATCCTGCTGAGCCTGGCCATCTGGGCCTTCTTCTGGGCGGTCAAGAACGACCAGTTCGAGGACCTGGAGGGCCCCGCCTACCGCATCCTCTTCGACGAGGACGAGAACGACCGGCCCAGGGAGCAGCGGGACCAGGGCGAGCCCGCGAATGACGACGAGACCGATCGTTCGGCGGGAACGACGGCCAGCGACGACGACCCGGAGCCGCCCCGCTAATGGATCCCACCGGCCTGGGCCTGCCACCGCTGGCGGCGGCCTTCGTCTTCGGCCTGCTCGGCGGCGCCCACTGCATCGGCATGTGCGGCGGCATCATGAGCGCCCTGACCTTCGCCGTGCCCCCCAGCATGCGCTCCCCCGCCCGCCTCGGCGGCCTGCTGCTGGGCTATAACCTGGGGCGCGTCGCCAGCTATATGCTGGCCGGGGCCCTGGTGGCCGGCCTCGGCACCCTGGTGGGCACCGCCCACGCCGGCCTGCGCCTGGCCCTCCAGGGGCTGGCGGCGCTGATGCTGATCCTGATGGCGCTGTATATCGCCGACTGGTGGAAGGGGCTGCTGCGCATCGAGGCCCTGGGCCGCCGCCTGTGGCGCCACCTGGAGCCGCTCGGCCGCCGCCTGATGCCGGTGGTCAGCCTGCCCCAGGCCACCGCCCTGGGGGCGATCTGGGGCTGGCTGCCCTGCGGCCTGGTCTACTCCATGCTGGCCTGGAGCCTGGCCACGGGGGAGCCCCTCCAGGGCGCCCTGCTGATGCTGGCCTTCGGCCTCGGCACCCTGCCGGCCCTGCTGGCCACGGGGCTGGCGGCGCGCAGCCTGGGCCACCTGATTCGTCATCCGGCCACCCGAACCCTGGCGGCGCTGTCGATTATCGCCTTCGCCCTCTGGCAGCTGTGGAGCCTGTTGCCTCAGGCCGACGCCCATACCGCCCATGGGCCGGCGTCGAGCGAGCACTCGCACTGATCGTCACCCTCTTGCACTACCCCGCACCCTGACGGCGCTGTCGATTATCGCCTTCGCCCTCTGGCAGCTGTGGGGCCTGCTGCCTCAGGCCGACGCCCATAGCGTCCATCCCCCCTCCGCCGAGCGAGCACAGCGAACCGAGTAACCACTGACACTGATCGTTGCGCCCTTGACTCAGCTCAAGGGCGGCCCGGGCCCCAGCCGCTAGCATAGGGCTATCGCTTCGGCCGGAGAGCCCCATCATGTCCTTGCCCTATCCACTACCGCCCTCCACGGCCTGGAACGCCGAGCTGATCCGTCGCTATGACGTCAGCGGGCCCCGCTATACCTCCTACCCCACGGCGCTCTCCTTCGCGGAGTTCGGTCCCGAGGAGTTCACCGCCGCCCTGGAGCGCGGCAATGCCTCGCGACGCCCGCTGTCGCTCTATGTGCATATTCCCTTCTGCCGGCGCATCTGCTTCTACTGCGCCTGCAACAAGATCGCCACCAAGAACACCGACCTGGCACGGCCCTACCTGGCACGCCTCGATCGGGAGATGGCGCTGACCAGCCGTCACCTGGATACCTCGCGACCGGTCAGTCAGCTGCACTGGGGCGGCGGTACCCCCACCTTCCTGACCCTGGATCAGATGAGCGAGCTGATCGATCGCCTGGATGCCCGCTTCGGCCTCTCCGGCGACCGCGACCGGGACTACGCCATCGAGATCGATCCCCGGGAGGCGGACCTGCTGACCCTGCGCCACCTCCAGGCGCTGGGCTTCAACCGCCTGAGCCTGGGGGTCCAGGACCTGGATCCCCGGGTGCAGAAGGCGATCAACCGGGTCCAGCCCCGGGCGCTGACCGAGAGCCTGATCGACGAGGCGGCGCGCCTGGGCTTTCACTCCCTGAACCTGGACCTGATCTATGGCCTGCCGTTGCAGACCCGGGCGAGCTTCGCCGCGACCCTGGAGCAGGTGATCGAGCTGGCCCCGGCACGGCTCTCCATCTTCAACTATGCCCATCTGCCGGAACGCTTCGCCCCCCAGCGGCGCATCGCCGCCGCCGACCTGCCCGGCGCCGAGGAGAAGCTCGGCATCCTGCAGGACACCATCGAGCGCCTCCAGGACGCCGGCTATGTGCATATCGGCATGGATCATTTCGCCCGCCCCGATGACAGCCTGGCCGTGGCCCAGCGCCGGGGCAGCCTGCAGCGCAATTTCCAGGGCTACTCCAGCCACGCCGACAGCGACCTGGTGGGGCTCGGCGTCTCCGCCATCAGCCGCGTCGACGACGTCTATGCCCAGAACCCTACCGCCCTGGGCGACTACGAGGCGGCCCTGGACGCGGGTCACCTGGCCACCGTCAAGGGACTGCGACTGAGCTTCGATGATCGCCTGCGGCGTCACGCCATCGAGCGCGTGATGTGCGACATGGCCCTGGACTTGGGAGCCCTGGGCGAGGCCTTCGGAGTGGACGCCGAGGCCTACCTGAGCGATGCCCTGGCGCGCCTGGCCCCCGCCCTGGCCGACGGCCTGATCATCCGCCGCGGCCCGCGCCTGGAGGTAACGGCGGCGGGGCGATTGCTGATCCGCCACCTGGCCATGGCCTTCGATGCGCATCTCCCCGGTCAGGGAGGGGGCCGCTATTCCCGGGTGCTGTAAGGCGCCGGCATCATGCCAAAGTGCGATACAGGAAGTGACCAGATAACCGCCGAACGTCAGGCTCGTCTTGCCCGCCGCCCAGGGTGCTCCGATTGGAGGCGCCGACATCATGCCAAAGTGCGATACAGGAAGTGACCAGATAACCGATGAACCCGCTTTGCCCACCGTCCAAGGTTCTCCATAATGAGAGGCGTAGCCTCGCCACGGAGAGACCCATGCCGCATACCGCCCTGGAACGCCGCCGCGCCCGTCTGCAGCAGCCGCACTGTCAGACCTGCAGCCTGGCGTCGCTGTGCCTTCCCCTGGCGCTGCAGCTGGAGGACCTGGATCAGTTCGATGCGATTATTCGCCGCCGCGCGCCCCTCAAGAAGGGCGAGACGCTGTTCCGTCAGGGGGATGCCTTTACCAGCGTCTTCGCGGTCCGCTCCGGCAGCCTCAAGCAGGTCACCAGCGTCGGCGGCGAAGAGCAACTGACCAACTTCTACCTGCCCAGCGAGCTGGTGGGCCTGGACGGTATCGACGAATCCAGCTATCCGGGCAGCATGGTGGCCCTGGAGACCACCACGGTGTGCGAGATCCCCTTCGACCGCCTCAACAGCCTGGCCGAGGACCTGCCGGAATTGCGTCTTCAGCTCTACCGCAGCATGAGCAAGGAGATGCGCGACGATCGCCGCATGATCCGCCTGCTCTCCCGCAAGACCGCCGACGAGCGCCTGGCCAGCTTCCTCACCGGCCTCTCCGAGCGCTTCCGCCGCCGTGGCTATTCCGCCTACAGCTTCCGTCTCTCCATGTCCCGGGCCGATATCGGCAACCACCTGGGCCTGGCGGTGGAGACGGTGAGCCGCATCCTGGGGCGCTTCCAGAGCCAGGGCCTGGTGGCGGTTTCCGGGCGAGAGGTCAATATCCTCGACCTCGACACCCTGGCCCAGCTCGCCGAAGGGGAAGGCTGCCTCTAACTCACGGATGCGCGAGCGGGATAGCCCCCAAACGACATCGCCCCCATGGCAAGGCCATGGGGGCGATGTTTCTTCCAGCCTCGAACGCCGGATGCGGCCCGTGGGGGCTACAGCTCCTGAAAGAGGTCGATGCGGTCGGCCTGCATCCTGGCCTGCTTCGCCTCCAGGCCGGCGAAGTCGAAGAGTTCCCGGTCGGCCAGCTGGGAGGGCGCCACATTGGTGACCGCCTTGAACATGTTCTCCAGGCGTCCCGGGTGCTTGGCCTCCCATTCGGCGAGCATCTCCTTGACCACCTGGCGCTGCAGGTTGGGCTGGGAGCCGCAGAGGTTGCAGGGAATGATGGGAAACTCCATCAGCCGCGAGAACTCGGCGATATCCGCCTCCCGGCAGTAGGCCAGGGGGCGGATGACGATATTCTTGCCGTCGTCGGAGAGCAGCTTGGGGGGCATCGCCTTGAGGCTGCCGCCGAAGAACATATTGAGGAAGAGGGTCTCGAGGATATCCTCGCGGTGGTGACCCAGGGCGATCTTGGTGGCGCCGATCTCCTCGGCGAAACCGTAGAGGGAACCGCGCCGCAGCCGCGAGCAGAGCGCACAGGTGGTCTTACCCTCGGGGGTCTTCTCCTTGACCACCGAGTAGGTGTCCTTCTCGAGGATATGGTAGTCGACGCCCAACTGGTCCAGGTACGCCGGCAGCACATGCTCGGGGAAGCCGGGTTGCTTCTGATCCAGGTTGACGGCCACCAGGGAGAAGTTTACCGGGGCGTTGCGCTGCAGGTTGCGCAGGATCTCCAGCATGGTGTAGCTGTCCTTGCCACCGGACAGGCAGACCATCACCTTGTCGCCTTCCTGGATCATCCCGTAATCGATGATGGCGTTGCCCACCTGGCGACGCAGCCGCTTCTGCAGCTTGTTGAACTCGCGCTTCTGCTTGGCCAGGGTGGCGGCCTCCGACGCCGGCTCGGCATCGTGGGGGCGGGCATCCGTCAGGGTCGACATGGTCACACCGGGGTTGGAGAAAATGGGGCGATATTCTAGCACCCCGCCCCGAGACTGCCTATGCCGCCAACCGGCACAGCGACGTCGCTTCGCTGGCGAATCCGGCGCCTGCGTAGCCGAAAGAGTCGCTAACCGATCAGCCCCCGCTGCACCCGGGTATACATCAGCGCCGTGGTCACCGCGTCGCCCAGGGCGGTATGACGCCCCATCACCGGCACCTCCAGGGCCTCGGCCACCGCCTCGAAGCGCAGGTTGGGAATCAGCTCCGGTCGGCTGCGGCGCAGCGCCTTGGCATAGGCCTGGGAGACCTCGACTCGAGCATTGGGCAGCTCGAAGCCCAGGTGGGCGCGCAGGTAGCGATTGAGGATCGCCAGGTCGAATTCCAGGCACCAGCCCACCAGGGGGCGGTTGCCGACGAAATCGAGGAACTTGGCCAGGGCCGCCTCGATGGTGTCGCCCCCCTTCAGGTCGATGCCGCGCAGGCGATGGATACGGATCGAGTCGCCGGAGAGCGAGGCGGGTCGGGCCAGGCGCAGATCCAGCGACTGGCTGGTCAGCACCCGGTCGTCCTTGAGGCGCACCGCCGCCAGGGAGACCAGCTCCGCCCGGCGGGTATCCAGGCCGGTGGTCTCGCAGTCGATGGCCACCATCTCGTCGCCGGTATAGGGGTTGAACAGCCAGCCATACTCGCCATTCGCCTGGCGGCGGCGGTCGCTGACACGACGCAGGGCCCTCAACATGGCAGTTTCCTTGTCCTTGTTATGCTCATGAATATTCCAGGTGATAGCGCTGGGAGAGGCGCTGCTTGAAGTCCTTGACCATATGCAGCGCCTCCCGCAGCAGGTCCCGCTCCAGGGACGACAGGCGCTGCACCACCACCCGATTGGTGTCCTCGCCCTCGTGCTCGCCATGCAGCCGGGCCAGTTGTTGCTTGAGGCGCAGCTCGGTGAACAGCGCCAGGGCCTCGCCCAGGTCCTCGGCGAAGCGCGCCTCCAGGCGCCCGTCCGCGGCCAGCGCCTCCAGGCGCGCCAGGGTCGAGGTGGGGCGAATGCCCCGCTCCAGGGCCAGGGTGCGCACCCCGTGGACGATGGGGAAGATGCCGCCCTTCTTGATATCGATGCCGTGCTGGGGCTTCTTCAGCGAGCCGAACAGGGTCAGCGGCGTGGAGAAGCGCAGGGCGGTACGGGCGAAATAGGAGAGCAGGATCTCGTCCCGGGAACAGCGGGCGAAGAGTTCGTCGCGCAGGGCATCCAGCAGGGCCGGGTTGCCGGCCACTCCATGGGCGTCGAGCAGGATGGCCAGCTTCATCAGGCTGTCGCCATCCCGGGCCTCGGCCCAGCCCCCCAGGCGCCGCTTCCAGCTCGAGAGGCTGGCCACCCAGGCCGGGTTGGAGACCATGATGTTGCCGGGACAGGGCGGATAGCCGAGGCGAATCAGGGTCTCGGTAAAGGCCGTCATCTGCTCGCCCAGTTCCGGCCAGGCCAGGTCATCGGCGAGGATCAGGCCGTTGTCCTGGTCGGTCTTGAGGATCTGCTCGCCACGCCCCTCGCTGCCCATCACCATCAGGCAGCTATCGGCCCGGTAGCGCTCGTCCACCATAAAGGTCCAGGCCTTGCTGATGATGCGCCCATTCAACGCCGCCAGCAGGTCCATGGCGAAGCGCAGCTTGACCCCCTGGGCCATCAGCGCCTGAACCAGCTCCGGGATCCGGGCGCTGGCCCGCACCAGTTCCTCCAGGCTGTCCGCCTGCTCCACCTGCAGGCTCACCACATAGCTGCGGCTGGAGAAATAGCTGAGCACATCGGTGAGCTCCACCACCCCCACCGGCCGCCCCCCCTCGACCACCACCACTCGCGCCACCTCGTGGCGGGTCATTTCCACCAGGGCCTGGAAGAGGTACTGGCCGGGCGTGGCGGTGATCAGGGCGAAGTGGGCGATGCCCGCCACCGGGCTGGCGGCGCTCAGCCCCTGTTCGACCAGGGCATTGAGCAGGTCGGTCTTGGTCAACATGCCGAAGCGCTCGCCCTCCTGCACCAGCAGGCTGTCGGCGCGACGCTCGTTCAGGGCCGCCACCGCCTCGGCGATGCTGGTCTCGCCGCCCAGGCGCAGGGGCTCGCGCATGCACTCCTCGATGCGCGCCAGCATAAAGCCGGCCATGGTCACGCCCCCCTCGGCGCGCCGCTCGGTCAGCAGGCGTGCCTTGTGGGAGAGGCTCTGACGAAAGAATTCGGCGAAGGGCGGGTAGTGCTCGCCGAGCTCGCGAAACAGCGCCTTGGGCAGCAGATAGCAGAGACTCTCCTGCTCCGCCTTGAAACGGTAGCGGCTCTTGCCATTGAGAATGCTGATGGCACCGAAGAGGTCGCCGGCGGTGTAGTGACCGATGCGTGAGGTGGCGCTGGGCAGGGTCGGGTCGAGTTCCGCCACCTCGCCCTTGTGGATCAGGTAGACGTATTCACCGGGCTGTCCCGCATCGAGAATCACCTCGTCCCTGTCGAAGTAGGCCAGGTCGACGCCGGCTCGCACGCGCTCTCGCCCCGCCTCGTCGAGCAGGGTGAAAGGGGGCTGGGAGAGATCGACATCGACCATGGGACGCCTCGGAACGAGAGGTGAGTCCTTGCAGAGTAGCAAAGCCATCGACCCACTAACTGCTAGACCAATGTCCTAGCTCGACGGTCAGCAAAAGCACCTTCGACCATCGTCATAATCGCGACGTTAGACCATGGTTCAAGCCGTCTCCTGGCATCGACTTTTGTCCTGGCCTTTCAGCCCCGGGACTCGCCTATACCATCGTCCAATACTTCCTTCACCCGCCCGGCACCAGGCTCACCAAAAACCACACAACTGACTGAAACAAAACACCTTTTTAAATAAGAGGGCCTTAAGTAAAAAGTCGTGATACCAAAGTCTGGGATTCCTTTTTGCCGACCTTTGACCACTATCAATCAGGAACATTTCGGCCGACTAACCCACCGAAACACTCTCGATCTCCTTCAACCCAAGAACAAACGGAGAGCCTCACTATGGCAGATGAGAAATCCAATGCCTCGGCCTACTGGTCGGCGAACGTTCGCCTGATCACCGGCTGCCTGGTCGTCTGGGCCCTGGTCTCCTACGGCTGCGCCATCCTGCTGCGCCCGCTGCTGGCCGGTATCCCCGTGGGGGGCACCGACCTGGGCTTCTGGTTCGCCCAGCAGGGATCCATCCTGACCTTTATCGGCATCATCTTCTTCTACGCCTGGAAGATGAACAAACTCGACAAGAAGTTTGGCCTGGGGGAGTAAGCCGACTATGAGCCAATTTGCCATCAACCTGCTGTTCGTGGGGGCCTCCTTCGCCCTCTATATCGGCATCGCCATCTGGGCGAGGGCCGGTTCCACCAAGGACTTCTATGTGGCGGGCGGCGGCGTCCATCCGGTGACCAACGGCATGGCCACCGCCGCCGACTGGATGTCCGCCGCCTCCTTTATCTCCATGGCCGGCCTGCTGGCCTCCGGCGGTTACGCCAACTCCACCTTCCTGATGGGCTGGACCGGCGGCTACGTCATCCTGGCGATGCTGCTGGCGCCCTATCTGCGCAAGTTCGGCAAGTTCACCGTGCCAGACTTTATCGGTGACCGCTTCTACAGCAAGACGGCGCGCCTGGTGGCGGTGATCTGCCTGATCGTCGCCTCGGTGACCTATGTCATCGGTCAGATGACCGGCGCCGGCGTGGCCTTCTCGCGCTTCCTCGAGGTGCCCAACACCGCGGGCATCTGGATCGCCGCGGCCATCGTCTTCCTCTACGCCGTCTTCGGCGGCATGAAGGGCATCACCTATACCCAGGTGGCCCAGTACGTGGTGCTGATCATCGCCTACACCATCCCGGCGGTGTTTATCGCCATGCAGCTGACCGGCAACCCCATCCCCATGTTCGGCATGTTCAGCACCCACACCGAGTCCGGCGTGTCGCTGCTGACCAAACTCGACGAGGTGGTCAATGCCCTGGGCTTCCGCGACTACACCGCCGACGTGGACAACAAGCTCAATATGGTGCTGTTCACCCTGTCGCTGATGGTGGGTACCGCGGGCCTGCCCCACGTCATCATCCGCTTCTTCACCGTGCCCAAGGTGGCCGATGCCCGCTGGTCCGCCGGCTGGGCCCTGGTGTTTATCGCCCTGCTCTACCTCACCGCACCGGCGGTGGGCTCCATGGCACGCCTCAACCTGATGACCACCGTCTATCCGGAAATGTCCGGCCAGGTGGAGGACTACGAGAGCGCCGCCGGCGAGGCGATCCTCTATGCCGAGCGTCCCGACTGGGTGCGTACCTGGGAGGAGACCGGCCTGATCACCTTCGAGGACAAGAACGCCGACGGCCGCATCCAGTTCTATAACGACGCCAACCCCGACTTCGCCGCCACCGCCGAGGCACGTGGCTGGGAAGGCAGCGAGCTGACCGTCAACAACGATATCCTGGTGCTGGCCAACCCGGAGATCGCCAACCTGCCGCCCTGGGTCATCGGCCTGATCGCCGCCGGCGGTATCGCCGCGGCGCTGTCCACCGCCGCGGGCCTGCTGCTGGCCATCTCCTCGGCGATCAGCCACGACCTGATCCGCAGCATGATCAACCCCAATATCAGCGAGAAGGGCGAGATGCTGGCGGCGCGGATCTCCATGGCCGGGGCCATCCTGCTGGCCACCTACCTGGGCCTCAACCCCCCGGGCTTCGCCGCCCAGACCGTGGCCCTGGCCTTCGGTATCGCCGGCGCCTCGCTGTTCCCGGCGCTGATGATGGGGATCTTCTCCAAGCGGGTGAACAACAAGGGCGCGGTCGCCGGCATGCTGGCGGGCCTGATCGCCACCCTGCTGTATATCTTCACCTACCTGGGCTGGTTCTTTATCCCCGGCACCAACTCGCTGGCCAACACCCCGGATAACTGGATCCTGGGCATCTCGCCGCTCTCCTTCGGCGCGGTGGGGGCGATCATCAACTTCGCGGTCGCCTTCACGGTCTCCCGGGCCACCGCGGAACCGCCCCAGGAAATCCAGGACCTGGTGGAGAGCGTCCGCTATCCCAAGGGCGCGGGTGTCGCCACCGGTCACTGACGTCCCGGTACCTTCTGGGCCATAATGGCCCCCTGGCCCGGCATGCCGGGCCAGTCGATTCCCACCGCTCGGGCTTCCCATGGGAAGCCCGAGCGCTTTACGCAAGGAACTCCGATGATTTGGCACTTGATCGCCGCCATCTTCGCCGGCCTCGGGGCCGCGGGCCTCGCCCAGCTGCTGCGCCTGGCCAGCGGCAAGCGGCTGCCCCGCTGGCTGGTGCCGGTGTGCGCCGGCCTGGGCATGCTGGGCTACCAGGTCCATACCGAGTACCGCTGGTTCGATCACAAGCGCGCCCAGTTGCCGGAGACGGCCCAGGTCGTACAGGTGGAACACGACACCATGTTCTGGCGCCCCTGGACCTATCTCTTCCCCATGGCCACCGCCTTCAGCGTGGTCGATGCGCAGAGCCTGGTGACCCAGGAGGGAGACGAGGGGCGGCGCGTCGAATTCCTGCTCTATCGCTTCGAGAAGCAGGTGCAGGACCGGGTCAGCCATCAGGCCTGGCTGATGAACTGTGCCACCCGCGAGACCCTGCCGCTGGAGGGCGAATCCCGCCGCCCGCGGGTCGAGGCGATGCGCCGGCTGAGCGAACAGGCCCCGCTCTATCGGGCGATCTGCCACGACGACCGAGTGGCGCCGTAACGACACCCGGCGCGCCCCTGCCTTCGGCGATGCTTTGCCCTAGGCCGGGCGATCCGCCACGACGACCAAGCGGCGCCGTAACGACACCCGGCGTGCCCCTGCCTTCGGCGATGCTTTGCCCTAGGCCGGGCGATCCGCCACGACGACCAAGCGGCGCCGTAACGACACCCGGCGCGCCACCTGCCGTCGGCGATGCTTTGCCCTAGAATGGGCGCCAGACTCGAGGGAGGAAGCCCATGTTTTCCGGCTGGCTGCTGATCGCCGTTTCACTCGCCTATATCGCCGTGCTCTTCGCCATCGCTTGGCGCGGCGACCGCCGCGCCAAGCGTCAGGGCCCCAGCCGGCGGCGGCCGGTGATCTACAGCTTGGCCCTGGCCATCTACTGCACTTCCTGGACCTTCTATGGCGCCGTGGGCGAGGCGGCCACCTCCGGCTGGTCCTTCGCCAGTATATTCGTCGGGCCCATCCTCACCTTCCTGCTGTTCTGGCCGGTGCTGGCCAAGATGATCCGTGTCGCCAAGCACCAGAACGTCACCTCCATCGCCGATTTCATCGCCTCCCGCTACGGCAAGACCCAGTCCCTGGCGGCCTTCGCCAGCCTGGTGGCGCTGATCGGCACCCTGCCCTATATCGCCCTGCAACTGAAGGCGGTCTCGGCCTCCTTCCAGGTGCTCACCGAGGCCTCGGACCTGACCCGGGCGCCGCTGTTCGCCGATACCGGCTTCTATGTGGCGGTGGTGATGGCGCTCTTCGCCATCCTCTTCGGCACTCGCCATACCGATGCCACCGAGCACCACGAGGGGCTGATCCAGGCCATCGCCTTCGAGTCGCTGGTCAAGCTCGGCGCCTTCCTGGTGCTCGGCGCCTATGTGACCTGGGGCATGTTCGATGGCCTGGGCAGCCTGCTGGCCCAGGCCGATGCCCAGTTGGAGCTGCAGCGCCAGCTGGCGGAGCAGGACTTCGGGCACAGTTTCTGGGCCCAGACCCTGCTGGCGATGCTGGCGATCTTCTGCCTGCCGCGGCAATTTCATGTGGCGGTGGTGGAGAACACCCATCGCGACGATGCCGCCAAGGCACGCTGGCTCTTTCCCCTCTACCTGGTGGCCATCGGCTTCTTCGTGCTGCCCCTGGCCGCGGCGGGGCTGACCCTGTTCGGCGAGACCCCCGCGGTACGCCCGGACAGCTATGTGCTGGCGCTGCCCATGGCCGCGGACAGCGCCTGGCTGACCCTGCTGACCTTTATCGGCGGCTTCTCGGCGGCCACCGGCATGGTAATCGTCGCCGCGGTGGCGGTCTCCATCATGATCTCCAACGAGATCGTCATCCCGGCGCTGTTCCGGCTGCGCTGGTTCGATACCAAGGCCCGGGACTATGGCCGCCTGGTGCTGCGGGCCCGGCGCCTGACCATCCTGGTGATCCTGGCCCTGGCCTACGGCTTCTATCAGCTGATCGGCGAATTCAGCTCCCTGGCCTCCACCGGCATGTTGTCGTTCGCCGCCGCCGCCCAGTTCGCCCCGGCCCTGCTGGGGGGCCTCTACTGGAAGCGGGGCAACCGCCTGGGCGTTATCGTCGGCATGAATATCGGCTTCGCGGTCTGGGCCTATACCCTGCTCCTGCCGGCGCTGATCACCGCCGGGGTGCTGCCCCAGGCCTGGCTCGCCGGCGGCCCCCTGGGGGTGGCCTGGCTGTCGCCCACCCAGCTGTTCGGCCTCAATATCGGCGACGGCTTCACCCATGGGGTGATGCTGTCCCTGGGACTCAACCTCTTCTTCTATATCTTCGTCTCCCAGATGACCCCCCAGCGGGTGGTGGAGCGCATCCAGGCCTCGCTGTTCGTCGATAGCGTCGAGACCCGCCAGACCTCGGTGAATCGCCCCTGGACCGGGGCCACCACGGTGGGCGACCTCAAGGTACTGTGCGAGCGCTTCCTCGGCGCCAATCAGGTGCACCGTGCCTTCGAGGACTACGCCAGGCGCAACGGCAGCGCCCTGGACGACGGCGCTCGAGCCTCCATCGACGTCATCCAGTTCACCGAGCGCTTCCTGGCCTCGGTGCTGGGCGCCTCCTCGGCGCGAATCGTCGTCAACTCGGCGCTGCAGGGCCGCGGCATCGGCATCTCCGACGTGATCTCCATCGTCGACGAGGCCTCCCAGGTACTGGAGTTCAATCGCGCCCTGCTCCAGGCCACCATCGAGAACATCAACCAGGGCATCAGCGTGGTGGATCAGAACCTGCGCCTGGTGGTGTGGAACCAGCGCTACCTGGAGCTGTTTCGCTTCCCGGATCACCTGATCCGGGTCGGCGCCCCGATGGACAAGATCTTCCGCTACAACGCCCACAACGGCGAGTACGGTCCCGGCGACCCGGAAGAGCACGTGGAGCTACTGCTGGACAATATTCGCCAGGGCCAGCCCCACCGCTATGTGCGCTACCGTCAGGACGGCAGCGTGCTGGAGGTGCAGGGCACGCCCATGCCCGGCGGCGGCTTCGTCTATACCTATCAGGACATCACCCAGCAGAAGCGCACCGAGGAGGCGCTGATCCGCTCGGAGAGCAATATCCGCATCTATACGGATAACGTGCCGGCGCTGATCGCCTACTTCGACAAGGAGTGCCGCTACCTCTTCACCAACCGCGCCTACGAGCAGGCCTTCGACGTGGATCGCAATGCGGTGATCGGCAAGCGCCTGGGCGAGGTGATGCCGCCCCAGGTCAGCCGCGAGCGACGCCCCTGGATCGAGCGCACCCTGGCCGGCGAGCGGGTCAGCTTCGAGATTTCCCTGGACGATGGCGAGGGCGGGACCCGCTATATGCTGGTCACCTATACGCCCCACTTCGGCGATAGCGGCGCCATTCTCGGCTTCTTCGCCCTCTATCAGGACATCACCGAGCGGCGCCTGGCGGAGATCGCCCTCAAGGAGACCAACGAGACCCTGGAGGAGCGGGTCCGCGAGCGCACCCAGGCGCTCTCCGAGGCCAACGCGGCGCTGCGCCAGGAGAACCGAGTGCGCGCCGAGGCGGAGCAGGCCCTGCGTCAGGCCAAGCAGGTGGCCGAGGATGCCAACGCCTCCAAGACCCGCTTCCTGGCCGCCGCCAGCCATGACCTGCTGCAGCCCCTCAATGCCGCCCGGCTATTCACCTCGGCGCTCTCCCAGCAGGTCGACGCCGAGGACCTCAAGCGCACCATCGGTCATATCGACAACTCCCTGCAGGCCGCCGAAGAGCTCTTGGGCACCCTGCTGGATATCTCCAAGCTGGATGCCGGCGCCCTGACGCCGCGGCGCAGCCACTTCGCCCTGGCCGAGATCATTCGCCCGCTGCGCGCCGAGTTCGAGGTGATGGCGGAGGATCGCGGCCTCGATCTGGTGGTGGTGCCGACCCGGGCCTGGGTCGACAGCGACGCCCAGATGCTGCGCCGCATCGTGCAGAACTTCCTGTCGAATGCCATTCGCTACACCCAGCAGGGCCGAGTGCTGCTGGGCTGCCGGCGCCAGGGCGAACGCCTGAGCATCGAGGTCTGGGACTCGGGCCCGGGGATCCCCGAGTCCAAGCAGGCCGAGATCTTCCAGGAGTTCCGGCGCCTCGATCAGGCCTCCCGCCACAAGGAGAGCGAGAAGGGGCTGGGGCTGGGGCTGTCCATCGCCGACCGCATGAGCCGGGTGCTGGATCACCCCATCAAGGTGCGCTCCTGGGAGGGCATCGGCACCGTCTTCTCGGTCAGCGTGCCGGTGGTCGGCGCCGGGGCCGTGAGCTCCGAGGAGGAGGTGGCCCCCCCCAAGCGCGCCGGCAGCAAGCTGGCCGGCACCCGCATCCTGTGCATCGATAACGAGACGCTGATCCTGGAGGGAATGAAGGCGATGCTCTCCGGCTGGGGCTGCGAGGTGTTCACCGCCACCTCCATCGGCGGCGCCAAGTCGATCCTGCGCCACCTGGACGGGGACCCGGACGCGATACTGGCCGACTATCACCTGGACAACGAGGTCACCGGCCTGATGGCCCTGGAGGCCCTGGCCGAGCGCCTGCAGGGCGCGGTACCGGGGATCGTGATCACCGCCGACCGCACCGAGGAGGTCGCCGAAACCATCAAGCGCGCCGGCTACCAGCTGCTGCACAAGCCGGTGCGTCCCGCCGCCCTGCGCGCCCTGCTGACTCGTACCCTCCAGGCCAGCCGCGCGGCGCAGTAGGTCGGGTAAACGAGCCGAAGGCGAGCGCACCCGACGAGCCAGCTGGATAGCAGCCCAATGTGAATCGCCCCCATGGCAGGGCCATGGGGGCGATTGTTCTTCCAGCTTCCAGGCGCGAAGCGCCGCTCTTACGGCTCCTGACCGACGGTCAGGACTCGACCTTGGGCGGCTCCACCTCGAGTTTCTGGGCGGCGATCACCGCCTGGGTGCGGGAGTGCACGCCGAGCTTGCGCAGGATGGCGGTCACATGCGCCTTGATGGTGGCCTCGGAGACGTTAAGCTCGTAGGCGATCTGCTTGTTGAGCAGGCCCTCGGTCAGCATATTGAGCACCCGGAACTGCTG
Source organism: Halomonas sp. NCCP-2165 (assembly GCF_023708045.1). NCBI lineage: Bacteria > Pseudomonadati > Pseudomonadota > Gammaproteobacteria > Oceanospirillales > Halomonadaceae > Halomonas > Halomonas sp. NCCP-2165. The sequence continues at coordinate 49,566 of NZ_BRCY01000021.1, read as the reverse complement.
GGGCGTCAGGGAGGCGATGGCCTCGGCGAACTTGGCCTCCTCCTCGTCGGACTCGCCCAAGGTCTCCGCCAGCTCCGGCGGCAGCCACACCTCCCCTTCGAGGATCTCGCCCACCGCCTCGGCGATGGCCTGCAGGGAGGAGGACTTGGGAATAAAACCGGAGGCGCCGTAGTCGATGGCGCGTCGCACCACATGGGGCTCGTCGCTACCGGAGACCACCGCCACCGGGATATCCGGCGACTGGCCACGCAGCTGAATCAGGCCGGAAAAGCCGTGGGCTCCCGGCATATGCAGGTCGAGGAGGATCAGGTCCGCATCCGGATGACGGGTCACCACCTCGGTGGTGGCTTCCATGGTATCGGCTTCGACGATCTCGGCCTGGGGCGCCAGTTGTCGCAGTGCCTGTGTCAGGGCGGCACGAAACAGCGGATGGTCATCGGCGACGATGAATTTCTGGGCAAAGGCCATTGAATCTCCTCCGGATCTTGGGCCGGCCGTAGCGGCGGGGCGCTTTCGCCAAGGCTGACTGGCATGTTACCCCAAGGCGCCGGTGATTCCCAAACCCGCGCCTTCCACGCCATTACCGCTGCCGGTACAAAAACACCGGCCGCCTGGGCCGGTGTCGATAATCGATCACCCCGGGCCGGCCGGGGCGTCGCGATTTACCGATTGGCGCGGTGCTCGATCAGCTCGTCCACCACCGAGGGGTCGGCCAGGGTGCTGGTATCGCCCAGCCCATCGCACTCGTTGGCGGCGATCTTGCGCAGGATGCGCCGCATGATCTTGCCGGAGCGGGTCTTGGGCAGGCCCGGCGCCCACTGGATCACGTCCGGGGTGGCGATGGGGCCGATGTCCTTGCGCACCCACTGGGCCAATTCCTTCTTGAGCGCCTCGGTGGCTTCCACGCCATCGGCCAGGGTCACATAGATGTAGATGCCCTGCCCCTTGATATCGTGGGGGAAGCCGACCACCGCGGCCTCGGCCACCGCCTCATGGGCCACCAGGGAGGACTCGATCTCGGCGGTGCCCATACGGTGCCCGGAGACGTTGAGCACGTCATCGACCCGGCCGGTGATCCAGTAGTAGCCGTCCTCGTCGCGGCGGCAACCGTCACCGGTGAAGTAGTAGCCCTGGTAGGTGGAGAAGTAGGTCTGCACGAAGCGCTCGTGATCGCCCCAGATGGAGCGCGCCTGGCCGGGCCAGGAATCGGCGATCGCCAGGTTGCCATCCACGGCACCCTCCAGTACCCGGCCTTCGTTATCGAGCAGTACCGGCTGCACGCCGAAGAAGGGGCGGGTCGCCGAGCCCGGCTTGAGGTCGGTGGCGCCGGGCAGCGGGGCGATCATGATGCCGCCGGTCTCGGTCTGCCACCAGGTATCGACGATCGGGCACTTCGAATTGCCGATCACCCGGTAGAACCACTCCCAGGCCTCGGGATTGATGGGTTCGCCCACCGAGCCCAGCAGGCGCAGGCTGTCGCGCTTGCTGGAGTCCATGACGTTGTCGCCATGGGCCATCAGGGCGCGCACCGCGGTGGGGGCGGTATAGAGGATATTGACCTTGTGCTTGTCGACGATCTCGCCCATGCGGCCATGGGTCGGGTAGCTAGGCACCCCCTCGAACATCAGGGTGATGGCGCCATTGGCCAGGGGCCCGTAGACGATATAGCTATGGCCGGTGACCCAGCCCACGTCGGCGGTACACCAGTAGACCTCGCCGTCCTGATAGTCGAAGACGTACTGGTGGGTCAGGCTGGCATAGGTGAGGTAGCCGCCGGTGGTGTGCTTGAGGCCCTTGGGTGCCCCGGTGGAACCGGAGGTGTAGAGGATGAACAGCGGATCCTCGGCATTCATCTCCTCGGCGGCGCACTCGCTGGACTGACCGTCCACGGCCTCGTGGAACCAGACGTCACGCCCCTCGTGCCAGTCGATATCGCCGCCGGTGCGCTTGACCACCAGCACCTTTTCGCACACCTCGGCGCCCTGGCGGGTCAGGGCCGCGTCGACGTTGTCCTTCAGGGGGACCTGCTTGCCACCGCGCACCGACTCGTCGGCGGTGATCACCAGCTTGGAATTGGCGCCGATCACCCGCTGGGCCAGGGCATCCGGAGAGAAGCCGCCGAACACCACGGAGTGAACCGCGCCGATGCGCGCACAGGCCAGCATGGCCATGGCCGCCTCGGGAATCATCGGCATATAGAGGGTGACCACGTCGCCCTTGCCGACGCCCAGCGCCTTGAGGGCATTGGCCAACTGGTTGGTGCGCTCATAGACCTCGCGATAGGTCAGGGTCTTGGCGTCGTTGGGGTCATCGCCTTCCCAGATGATGGCGGGCTGGTCGCCGCGGGTCTCCAGGTGACGATCGAGGCAGTTGACGCTGGCGTTGAGGGTGCCGTCCTCGAACCAGCGGATATCCACGTCATCGGGGGCGAAGGAGGTGTGCTTGATCCTGGTCGGCGACTTGAACCAGTCGAGGCGTTTGGCCTGTTCCGACCAGAAGCCTTCGGGATCATCCACCGACTGCTGGTACATGGCCAGGTATTTTTCGTTATCGGCCCAGGCGTTGGCGGCGATTTCCTCGCGCACCGGATAGACATGCTGCTCGGTCATGGTATTACCCCTATCCCGGAGAGTGATCCAAATTCATTCCGCCGGCCGCTGTTGTTATGGAGTCTGGCCGACCCTGAAAGACAGGCCCAGCATATACCGCCCCGCGCCGAGCCGCCCTTTAGACATTGGTAGAAACAATTTCTTTTTAAATAACAATAGCTTATTTTTAATTTCCCGCCACCGATCCGGGCGCATAGACCAAGGTCTGAGCGCAATGTCGACAACGATAACGCCGACCACCCCGCGCCAGGGCATGACGCCGCGCGGAGAAGCCATGCTCGCGACAGGCGCAACGATAGACGAAGGGCATGGGACTGGCTCGTCCCACATCGAAGCGGTGCGTGGTGCGCGGTTCCAGCCCGAACAGCTCGCGCATCACCTGGCGCCATTCGCGCCCATGGGGGCGAAGTCGCGGTCCCTCGTCGAGGTGCCAGACCAGCCAGTGGGCCATCTCGTGGGGCACTACTTCGGCCAGGAAGGGGTGGCGATTCTCGTCCAGCAACACGGGATTGAAACGCAGGCCGCCGCGCCCGAAGTGGGCCTGGCCGGCGCTCTTGCCACGCAGGTCGCACCAGACCCGGGGGCGAGGCAGCCGGGGGTGGACCTCTCGGCAGAGTCGCCAGGCCGCCTCCACCTGGCGATGCAGGCAGGCCTCGAGCTCGCCGGCATCCAGGGCGGCGAGCGATTCGGCGGGGGGCGTGAGCAGCGCGGGTGTCGGCATGGATGCTAGAATGCCGAGCCAGACCGACGGCGTCCAGCGCGCCTGGCCGATTGCCCCGGCCCCCAGCGACTTTCCCAAGCGAGAGCCCCATGTCCGAGACTCCCCTGCCCCAGCCCCTGCTCGACGACGATGCCCTGGACTACCTGGATGATTTCTTCGACTCGGAGCGGGTCGGGCCCGATGCCCTGGATCTGATCGGCACCCATGGCTATCTGGTGGCCCTGGCGGTGGCCCCCCGCGAGGTGCCCGCCGCCACCTGGGTCGCCGAACTCTTCCAGGGCGAACCCGACTTCGCCGATGACGCCGAACGGGAGCGGGTCCTGGCCCTGCTGGAGCAGCTGCGCCATAACGCCATCGAGGCCCTGGAGCAGGGCCTGCTGCCGGAGCTGCTGTTCGAGCTGACCCTGGATGGCATTGCCCCGGAGGAGACCCCCATCGGCGACTGGTGCGCTGGCTTCATGGAGGCGGTGTTCCTCGACGAGGCGGCCTGGTTCGAGGGCGACGAGGAGAGCGCCGCGGCCCTGCTGCTGCCCTTTATGGCCCTGTCGGGGCTGTTCGACGACGAACCCGACATGGCCGAACTGGCCGGCAGCCCCCGTCAGCTGGAGGAGCTGGTGGCCCAATTGCCGGAGCTGGTGCTGGACCTCTATCTGCTCTATCGGGTGCCGCCGGAGAAGCCCAAGCCCAGCCCCCAGCGCAAGCGCCCCGCCGGCGCCAAGAGCGGCAAGAGCGGCAAGAGCGGCAAGAGCGGCAAGAGCCAGGGCAGCCGTAAGCGGTAATCGAGAAAGAAGAGCGAGGCACGAAGAAGCAAGAGGCCAAGCCAGCAAGGCGACCGGGCAAGGCGGCCGGGCAAGGCGGGCGAGCGATTTCGTCGGGCCGCCGACGCGCAGCGAGCTGGGTAGCGCAAATCGACAGGGATGTCGATTTTGGGCCGGCGAGAGGGACCTCGGTCCGGCCCTTGCGCGTCAGCCGGCGAGCGCAGCGTCGGGGTTTCGGCCCGAAGGTGAGCGAGCCGCCTTGCTCGGTCCCCATGCCCCACTCCCGGCCTTATCGGGATAATCTTTCTTCCAGCTTCAAGCCTATCGAAGCCGGGTCAGCCAACCATCCAGGGTACCGAACAGCCACTCCTTGAGGCGTTGCCAGCGGGGCCGCCGCGCCCAGGCGCCGGCGTGAATTTCCTGGCTGGCGGCGAAGTTGCGCTCGAACAGGGCGGCCACCTCCCGGGCGAAGCGCGGGTCGTCGACCTCCTGATTGGCCTCCAGGTTCCAGTGCAGGCTCCAGTGATCGAAGTTGCAGGAGCCGATGGAACTCCAGTCGTCCACCAGGCAGAACTTGGCGTGAATAAAGGAGGGCTGGAACTCGAAGATACGGATGCCCGCCCGCAGCAGGCGACCATAGAAGCGCTGGCCGGCATAGCGTACCCCGGGGTGATCGTGGGCCTCGCCGGGCAGCAGCAGGCGCACATCCACGCCGCGCCGCGCCGCCAGGGCCAGGCGGATCCGCAACCCCAGGGTAGGCACGAAATAGGGGGTGCAGATCCACAGCCGCCGACGCGCCTGCCACACCCGCCGATGCAGGGAGCGGCGAATCGCCTGGTAACGATAGCCCTGCCCCCAGACCACCCGGCCACGCATGCCCTGGTAGCCGTCATCGTCCGCCAGGGCCAGGCGCAGGCCACGCACCAGGGCCGCCTCCCCCGCGCCCCGGGTCAGGGAGGAATCCCAGAGCCGCGAGAAGAGTCGCACCCAGTCCGCCACCACTGGCCCCTCGATACGCACCGCCACCTCGTACCAGGCCTGGAGGAAATCATCCACGGCGCCGAAGCCGCCGGTAAAGGCGACACGGCCATCCACCACCACCAGCTTGCGGTGGTCCCGGGTCAGGTTGTGCGCCAGCGGCAGATGGAAGCCCAGGGGGTTGAAGAAGCGCAGCGCCACGCCGAACTCGGCGAGGCGTCGCCGGTCCGCCTCGGCTAGCCCCATGGCGCCATAGCCATCGAGCATCAACAGCACCCGCACGCCGCGCCCCGCGGCACGTCCCAGGGCCTCGATCACCGCGTCGCCGAGGCGCCCCGATTCCATCAGGTAGAGCTCCACCAGTACCCAGGACTCGGCCGCCTCCAGGGCCTCCAGCATGGCCGGCAGGAACTGGCTCGCCTCCGGGAGCAGGGTAAAGCGATTGCCGTCCCGCCAGACTCCCCGCATACGCCTCTCCTTTCGCCGATCCGCCTGCGTATAATAGTGCGGCACCCCCGAACTCGAAGGCAATGGAATGGCCTGGCGTCCCTTTCACGCTCTATTGCGCCGCCTGCTCGGCGCCTGGGTCGAGCTCCGTCACTGCGACCCGGCGCCCGAGACTCTGGCCCTCGATCCCGAACGCCCCGTCCGCTATGTGCTGCCGCACCGGGCGCTGAGTGATCGCCTGCTGCTGGAGAACCTGTGCCGCCGGCATGGCCTGCCCCTGGATGCGCCTCCCGGCACCTCGGCCATCCTGAGCCTGCCGGAGACGCGCCGCCGGCGGTGGCGCCGCCACGCGCCCTCGCCCCTGGCGGCCCTGACGGAAGGCCTGGCCGACGCCGCCCCCCAACTGGTGCCGGTGAGCATCTTCTGGGGCCGCGCCCCCGGCAAGCGCTTCGGCCTGTGGAAACTGCTGGCGGCGGACAGCTGGGCCCTGACCGGGCGCCTCAGGCGCCTGCTGTCGGTAGGGATCAACGGCCGCAGCGTGGAGGTGGTCTTCGGCGCGCCCCTGCGCCTGGACGAGCTGCACGACCCGGCTCGCCCCGAGCTGACGGCCCGCAAGGCGGGGCGACTGCTGCGGGTCCACTTCCGCCGGGTACGCACCCGAGTCCTGGGGCCCGACCTCTCCCACCGCCGCACCCTGATCGATAGCGTGGTGGCCAGCCCCGAGGTGCGCCGCGCCATCGACGAGGCGGCCGCGGCCCAGGAGCGCTCCCGCACCCGGCTGACCCGGCGCGCCCAGCGCTATGGTCGCGAGATCGCCTCCAATATGTCCTACCCGGTGCTGCGCTTCTTCGATCAGTTGCTCAAGCGTCTCTGGACGCGGCTCTACGATGGCGTCGAGGTCACCGGCATGGAGGCGGTCAAGGCCCTGGCCGGTGATCACACCCTGGTCTATGTGCCCTGCCACCGCAGCCATATCGACTACCTGCTGCTCTCCTACGTGCTCTACCGCCAGGGGCTGATGCCGCCCCATATCGCCGCCGGCCGCAATCTCGACATGCCGATCGTCGGCCCCCTGCTGCGCCGCGGCGGCGCCTTCTTCATGCGCCGCAGCTTCCGCGACAACCGCCTCTATGCGGCGGTCTTCGACGCCTACCTGCATCGCCTGCTGGCCCGGGGGCACGCCCTGGAGTACTTCATCGAAGGCGGACGCTCGCGCAGCGGCCGCCAGCTCGCGCCACGGCATGGCATGCTGGCCATGACCCTGCGCTCCCAGGCACGGCTGATCCAGGAACAACGACGCCCCCGGCCGCTGGCCTTCGTGCCGGTCTACGTCGGCTACGAGCGGGTGATGGAGAATGCCAGCTACCGTCGCGAGCTGGCCGGGGAGACGAAGCGCAAGGAGTCGCCGCTGGCCCTGCTGCGCACCCTGAAGCGCCTGCGGGAGCCCTTCGGCCGGGTGACGGTGGCCTGCGGCGAGCCGCTGATCCTGGATCACTGGCTCGATGCCCAATGCCCCGAGTGGCGCCGGGCCGTCCCCCAGGGGCGGCCGACCTGGCTGGGGCGGGCCTTGCCGGCCCTGGGGCAGGCGCTCTCCCGGCGCATCAATGCCGCCGCCCGCCTCAACGCCAGCAACCTGGTGGCCCTGGCCATGCTGGCCACCCCTCAGCGGGTCATCGAGACGCCCCGGCTGGCGCATCAGCTGCGCCTGCTGGCCCGCCTCGGTCGGGCGCACCCCGGCGAGCCCCTGGCGCCCCCCGAGGGCACTCCCGGCGACTGGATCGATCACGCCGAGCGGCTGGGCCTGATCCGCCGCCGCCCCCAGGCCCTCGGCGAGCTGGTGGTGGCCGACGCCGACCAGGCCGCCCAACTGGGCTGGTATCGCAACAATGTGCTGCACGGCTTCGCCCTGCCGGGCCTGGTGGCCTTCGCCTTCCGCAATACCCCACGCCATGATGCCGCCGGCCTCGCACAGCGGCTCAGTCCGATCTGGCCGCTGCTGGTGCGCGAGCTGGCCATCACGGCCCCCGAGGACCTGACGGCGGCGATCACCGAGCAACTGGGCCAGCTGACGGCGCTGGGGCTACTGGAGGCGGTGGGCGCTGGCTGGCAACGACCCCGGGCACTTCCCGACCAGGCCGCCCTGGATCAGCTCGGCGCCCTGGTGGAGCCCTTCCTGGCCCGGGGCTTCCTGCTGCTCACGGTACTGCTGCGCCAGCCCAGCGGCCGGGCCACCGCGGAGGCCCTGGCCGACCAGGGGCGCCAGCTCGCCGAACGCCTGGCGCTGCTCTCCGGCCTGCCGGCCCCGGAATTCTTCGATGCCAGCCTCTTCGCCGCCCTGCTCGAGGGGCTGGAGGCGGAAGGCTGGGTATGGCGGGATAACGACCGGGTGCACTATGGCGCCACCCTGCAGGAGGCCGCCCGGCACGCCCAGGAGCTCTTCGACCCGGCCCTGCGCCAGCGGCTGATGCTGCTGGCCGAGGCCGGCGAGGATAACGACGGACAGGAGGAGAGTTAAGGCTCTTCGCACTTTGGCGTGAATACCATGGTGGGAGCGCGGATTCCGCGCGATATCGCCCGAAGGGCGATCCCGGCAACCACCAAGGCGCCTGCGGCGCCCATCGTCCGGGGAACCCGGACTCCCACACTAGCTCGCCGGAGCTGGCCGAGGCCGGCGAGGATAACGATGGGCCGGAAGCGAGTTAACGAATCAGGGTTTTAGGGCCCGACGGACGTATAGATCATAGCGGCTGGTCTTGCCTTCCAGCACATGCTGGGGAGCGGGGCCGGCGATGGGCGGCGCCTTGCGCGGTCGCTTCACCACCACCCGATGGGTGGCCGTCTCCAGGGCCGCCTCCAGCAGCCGCGGCGCGTCGGCGTCGTCGCCGGCGAGCTCGCGGAACAGCCGCATCTCCTTCTTGACCAGCGCCGACTTGTCGCGGTGAGGAAACATCGGGTCCAGGTGAATCACCTGGGGCGGGAAATCCGTGGCCGCCAGGGTGGCGGGCAGTTCGCGGCCGGCATCGGCCCAGGCCAGGCGCATCCGCGCGACGATCTCGCCCACCTCCGGATCGCCGGCGGCCCGGGCCAGGCCGTCCTCGAGCAGGGCGGCGATGGCCGCCACCCGCTCGACCAGCAACACCGGGGCCCCCAGGCTCGCCAGCACGAAGGCGTCGCGGCCGAGCCCCGCGGTGGCATCGACGATATGCGGGGTCACCCCCTTGCCGAGGCCACAGGCCTTGGCCACCAGCTGGCCCCGGCCGCCGCCGAATTGGCGACGATGGGCGACCTTGCCGGCCAGGAAGTCCACCGCCAGCGGCTTGCCATAGACCCGAGGATCGCCGGCCAGCACCAGCCAACCCGCCTCCCGGCGCAGCACCAGGGTCGCCCGTTCGCCCTGGGGCAGGCCCAGCCGCTCGGCCAGGGCGGCATCGGCCACCGCCAGGCTCGGCGGCGCCTCGTCCGGGCTCATCGGCTCTTCTTCCAGGCCACCTGGTCACGCAGATAGACCGGCTGCACCCGATGCGGCGCCGCGCCTTCACCGGCGGCGAAGGCCTCGGCGGCCAGGCGCACCATGGCCTCGGCGCCGGGCTCCTCGTCCACCAGGCACTGCCCCACCCCGGCCTGCAGGGTGGCCGGCATGGCATCCCATAGCGCCCAGCCGGAGCCCACGCCGACCCAGTCGCGCTCCTCCTGCCCCAGCGGTAGGGCCAGCCGCTCCGGCGGCAGCACCGCCTCCTCGCCGATCAGGGTGACTCGCCCCGCCTCGCAGTGGTAGGCCGCCGCATAGACCTCGCCCATGCGCGCGTCCAGGGCCGGCAGCACATGGCGCAGATGCAGGCGCCGATGGGCGGCCAGGGCCAGGGCCGCCAGGGTCGAGACCCCCAGCAGCGGCCGCTCCAGGCCATAGGCCAGGCCCTGGGCGGCGCCGGCGGCGATCCGCAACCCGGTGAAGGAACCGGGCCCCCGACCATAGGCCAGGGCGTCCAGGGCGCTCAGCGGCAGCCCCGCCTCGGCGAGCAGTTCCCGGGCCATGGGCAGCAGCCGACGGGTGTGTTCGCGGGGCGCCACCACGAAGCGGGCGGTCACCTCGCCGTCATGCCAGAGGGCGGCGGAACAGGCGCTCGAGGAGGCATCCAGGGCCAGCAGGGTCGACATAGGGCGGTCACGGGTGGTGAAGGGTGGAGGCGGCATTATACGCCGCCCTACCCATGGGGAAAACGACACGGGAAAACGACACGGGCCCGCCATTGGCGGGCCCGTGAATACTGCGCGGAGGCGGTTTGCTCAGCCTCCCAGTTAGCCCTCCAGGGCCTCGATCACCTGACGGGTGATCTCGTCGACGCTGCCCACGCCTTCGACCCGATGGTAGGCCGGGGCGGCGGCGGCGTCCTGCTGGGCCCACTGCTGGTAGTAGTCGACCAGGGGCGCGGTCTGATCGTGGTAGACCGCCAGGCGGTTGCGCACCGTGGCCTCCTGATCGTCGTCACGCTGGATCAGCGCCTCGCCGGTGACGTCGTCCTTGCCGGCCTCCTTGGGCGGATTGTACGCCACGTGGTAGACGCGGCCGGAGCCCGGGTGCACGCGGCGACCCGCCAGGCGCTTGACGATCTCCTCGTCCTCGACGGCGATCTCCAGCACATGGTCGATCTTCACCGCCGCGTCCTTCATGGCCTCGGCCTGGGGAATGGTGCGCGGGAAGCCATCGAACAGGAAGCCGTTCTCGCAGTCGGGCTGAGCGATACGCTCCTTGACCAGGGCGATGATGATCTCATCGGAGACCAGGCCACCGCTGGTCATGATCTCCTTGACCTTGAGACCCAGCTCACTGCCTTCCTTGACCGCGGCGCGCAGCATGTCTCCGGTGGAGATCTGGGGAATCTTGAAGCGCTCGCAGATGAACTGAGCCTGGGTTCCCTTGCCGGCCCCGGGGGCACCCAACAGGATAAGACGCATCGATCATGCTCCTTGAGACGAGTTGAGAAAGTTTTTCGAAAAATTGGAATTGGCAGACGATACCCGGGCGACGACGGCGACACAAGCCGGCAAGCCGTCGCACCCCCTCGCCATAAAAACATTTTTTGCTTTAACGACAAGGTATTGTACGGCATTTAGCACTTTGGTCTGGACGCCGCTGCATCGTCCATGTCGCTTTTGCATGACAAAAACGCCGACGGCGCCCAGCGGGCGCCGTCGGCGGGACTCGCGTCCGGCCTCAGAGCAGCAGGCGACGGATATCCGTCAGCAGCTGACCGAGGAAGGCGGTGAAGCGTGCCGCATCGGCGCCATTGACCGCCCGGTGGTCGTAGGAGAGCGACAGCGGCATCATCAGCCGCGGCGCGAACTCGCTACCATTCCACACCGGCTTCATCTGCGCCTTGGAGACGCCGAGGATGGCGACCTCCGGGGCGTTGACGATGGGCGTGAAGGCGGTGCCGCCGATGGAGCCCAGGCTGGAGATGGTGAAGCAACCACCGGTCATCTCCTCGCGCTTGAGCTTCTTCGACTGGGCCTTGCCGGCCAGCTCCACGGTCTCCTTGGCCAGCTCGATCAGCGACTTCTTGTCGGCGTCGCGGACCACCGGCACCATCAGGCCGTCCGGGGTGTCCACGGCGATGCCGATATGCACGTACTTCTTATGCACCACGGTCTCGCCGTCGCTCTTCAGGCTGACGTTGAACTGCGGGAACTTCTGCAGCGCGAAGGCACAGGCCTTGATCAGGAAGGGCAGCGGCGTGAGCTTGGCCCCCTGGGCCTCCGCCTCGGCCTTCATGGACTTGCGGAAGGCCTCCAGCTCGGTGATGTCCGCCTCGTCGAACTGGGTGACGTGGGGCACGTTGAGCCAGCTACGATGCAGGTTGGTGGCGCCCATCTTCATCAGGCGACCCATCGGCTTCTCTTCGATCTCGCCGAACTGGCTGAAGTCCTGATCGGGAATCGGCGGGATGCCGGCACCAGCAGCGGCGGGGGCCGCGGCCTGACCCTTGCCCTGGTTGGCGATGACCTGCTTGACGTAGCCGTGCAGGTCCTCCTTGACGATCCGCCCCTTGGGCCCGCTGGGGGTCACCTGGGTGAGATCGACGCCCAGCTCGCGGGCCAGCATGCGCACCGCCGGACCGGCGTGCACGCGCTTGCCATCACGGGCCTGGCCGGTAGCGGGCTGGCCGGCCGCGGGGACCGCGGGCTTGGCCGCCTGAGGCGCCGCCTTGGCGGGCTCGGCAGCGGCTTGCGGGGCCGGCTTGGCCGGTTCGGCGGCGGGGGCGCCGGCGGTCTCGATGATACCGATCAGATCGCCTTCGCTGAGGGTATCACCTTCCTTCACCGACAGCTCGACGAGCTTGCCCTTGTAGGGGCTCGGCACGTCCATGGAGGCCTTGTCGGACTCCAGGGTGACCAGGGCATCTTCCTCGTCCACCTCGTCGCCCACGGCCACGGCGATCTCGATCACCGGCACGTCGCTGGAGCCGGAGAGGTCGGGCACCCGGATCTCCTTGCGCTGGGGCTCGCCGCTGGCGGCCGGCTCGGCGGGCGCCGAGGCGCTCTCCTGGGCCGGGGCGCTCTCCTGGGCCGGGGCGGCCTGGGGCTGAGACGCCGACTCGGCGGTCTCCTCGGCACCGCCCTCGATCTCGATGGTGCCGATCAGGTCGCCCTCGGAGACGCTATCGCCGACCTTGACGGCCAGGCTGACCAGCTTGCCGCCATGGGGGCTGGGCACGTCCATGGAGGCCTTGTCGGACTCCAGGGTGATCAGGGTGTCTTCCTCGGCGATCTCCTCGCCTTCGGCCACCGCCACCTCGATGATCTCCACATCCGCGGAGCCGCCCAGGTCGGGGACCCGGATCTCCACGGTCTGCTTGCCACCGGCGGGCTTGGCCGCGGGCTGGGCTTCCTCGGCGGCCGGCGCCTCGGGGGCGGAGGCCTGGGGCTCGGCCTCGGCCGGCGCGGGCTCGGCGTCGCCACCACCCTCGGCTTCCAGCTCGAGGATATCGTCGCCCTCGGAGACGCTGTCGCCCTCCTTGACCAGGACCTTCACGACCTTGCCGCCCTTGGGGGACGGCACGTCCATGCTGGCCTTGTCGGACTCCAGGGTAATCAGGGTGTCTTCGGCCTCGATCACATCACCTTCGGACACCGCGATCTCGATGATTTCGACACCTTCGCTTCCGCCGATGTCGGGGACTTTGATGATTTCGCTACTCAAGGTCGCGCTCCTCTCGAATCTTGCGTGCCGCAGGCGCCGCCTCCCGGTCGGGGAGGCACCGGTCGTACCGGCCGGCGCCTGCTGCTAGCTGGTCAACGGCTCACACCGACAAGGGGTTGGGCTTGCTCGGATCGATGCCGTACTTCTTGATCGCTTCGCTGACCACCTTGCGGTCCAGCTCGCCCCGGTCGGCCAGCGCCTTGAGCGCGGCCACGGTAACGAAGTAGCGGTCGACCTCGAAGAAGTGACGCAGCTTCTCGCGGGTATCGGAGCGCCCGTAGCCGTCGGTACCCAGCACGGTGTAGTCGGTGGGCACCCAGGCACGCACCTGGTCGGCGAACAGCTTCATGTAATCGGTGGAAGCGATGGCCGGGCCTTCGCGACCTTCCAGACACCGGGTGACATGCGGCTTGCCGGGCTCGTCTTCCGGATGCAGGAAGGCCTGACGGTCCACTTCCAGGGCCTCGCGACGCAGCTCGTTGAAGCTGGTGACGCTCCAGATGTCGGCGCCGATGCCCCACTCCTCGGCGAGCATCTCGGCGGCGGCCTCGACCTCGCGGAGGATGGTGCCGGAGCCCAGCAGCTGAACGCGACCCTTCTTGCCTTCGGTCTCGCGCAGCAGGTACATGCCCTTGATGATGTCCTCGGCCGGGAGGGTCTCCAGCTCCGGATGCTCGTAGTTCTCGTTCATCACCGACAGGTAGTAGAAGCAGTTCTCCTTGTCGGCGAACATGCGCTTCAGGCCGTCCTGGACGATCACCGCCACCTCGTGGGCATAGGTGGGGTCGTAGCTGCGGCAGTTGGGGATGGTGGAGGCCAGGATATGACCGTGACCATCCTGGTGCTGCAGGCCCTCGCCGTTGAGGGTGGTACGACCGGCGGTGCCGCCGACCAGGAAACCGCGGGCCTGGAGGTCACCGGCGGCCCAGGCCAGGTCGCCGATACGCTGGAAGCCGAACATCGAGTAGTAGACGTAGAACGGCAGCAGCGTCAGGTTGTTGTTCGAGTAGGAGGTGGCGGCGGCGATCCAGGCGGACATGGCGCCGGCCTCGGAGATGCCCTCCTCGAGGATCTGGCCCTTCTTGTCCTCCCGGTAGAACATGATCTGGCCCTTGTCCACCGGCTCGTACTTCTGCCCCTCGGAGGTGTAGATACCGAGCTGACGGAACATGCCCTCCATGCCGAAGGTGCGTGCCTCGTCGGGGATGATCGGCACCACCTGCTTGCCGATCTTCTTGTCCTTCACCAGGCCGTTGAGGACCCGCACGAAGGCCATGGTGGTGGAGACTTCACGGCCCTTGGAGCCGCCGGTCTGGGAGGCGAAGGTCTTGTCCTCCAGGGACGGGATCTCCAGCGCCTGGAAGTCGCTGCGGCGCTGGGGCAGGTAACCGCCCAGCCGCTCGCGCTGCAGGTGCATGTACTTCATTTCCGGGGAGTCGTCCGCCGGCTTGTAGTACGGCACGTCCTTGAGCTGCTCGTCGGAGATGGGGATGCCGAAGCGGTCGCGGAAGCGCTTGAGGGCCTCGTACTCCATGCTCTTGAGCTGGTGGGACTCGTTGGCCGCCTCGCCGTCGTCGGCACCCATGCCGTAGCCCTTGACGGTGTGCGCCAGGATCACGGTGGGACGCCCGTTGGCGTTGTTGACCGCCTCATGGTAGGCCGCATAGACCTTGTAGGGGTCGTGACCGCCGCGGTTGAGGCGCCAGATGTCCTCGTCGGACATGTCCTTGACCAGTTCCGCGGTCTCCGGGTACTTGCCGAAGAAGTGCTCGCGGGTATAGGCACCGCCATTGGCCTTGTAGTTCTGGTAGTCGCCGTCGACCGCCTCGTCCATGCGCTTCTGCAGCATGCCCTTCTTGTCCTGTTCGAAGAGCGGATCCCAGAAGCGGCCCCAGACGACCTTCTGGACGTTCCAGCCGGCACCGCGGAAGACGCCTTCCAGCTCGTCCATGATCCGCGAGTTGCCGCGCACCGGGCCGTCGAGACGCTGCAGGTTGCAGTTGATCACGAAGATCAGGTTGTCGAGCTTCTCGCGGCTGGCCAGGTGGATGGCCCCCAGGGATTCCGGTTCGTCGCACTCGCCGTCGCCCATGAAGCACCAGATCTTGCGATCGTGCATGTCCTTCATTTCGCGGGAATGCAGGTACTTCATGACGTGGGCCTGGTAGATGGCCTGAATCGGCCCCAGCCCCATGGACACGGTGGGGAACTGCCAGAAGTCCGGCATCAGCCAGGGGTGCGGATAGGAGGAGAGGCCATCGCCATCCACTTCCTGACGGAACTTGTCCATCTGCGCCTCGGAGAGACGCCCCTCCAGGAAGGCACGCGCATAGATGCCCGGCGCCACATGGCCCTGGATATAGACCAGGTCGCCCTCGAAGTCACCATTGGGGGCGCGGAAGAAGTGGTTGAAGCCCACATCATAGAGGGTGGCCGCCGACATGAAGCTGGCGATATGGCCGCCCACGCCCGGGTTGGCGCGGTTGTTGCGGATCACCTGGGCGATGGCGTTGTAGCGGATCAAAGAGCGAATACGCCGCTCCATGAACAGATCGCCGGGCATGCGTGCCTCGCGGTGCACCGGGATGCTGTTGCGGTGGGGGGTCGTCACCGAGAAGGGGACCTGCATACCGTCGCGACGCAGGCGGTCGGCCAGGTTGCTCAGCAGGAACTGGGCGCGATCCTCGCCCTCACGATCCAGTACGGACTCCAGGGATTCCAACCATTCCTGGGTTTCGACCGGATCAAGATCTTCTCTTGCCTCCAGACTCATAGACGTCTCTCCAAATGAAGATTTTTTGTCAGTCTGCCCTCACCCGGGGGTCGAGGGGCGTGTGGCGCTCTTCAGTGCGGGCGCGGCCTTCTGGTGGGCCGCATCTCCGGAAAAGGTAGGCTGTAGGTTTTTTACAGACCGGCGTCAATGACGCATGAATTCCGGCATGAAGATACCGCAAACGCTGGCTTCTGCCAATGACAACGAACATGGAAATTTTTTCCACATACGTCATTGCACTGCAACACAAGGCGTTGCGCGCCCCCCAGGCAGCCTAGACCAAGGCGCCATACCATGTAGTCAGGCTACACGATTCCCTCGCTCAAGCAGCGCCGCAGGTAGGCCCAATCGAAGGCGGGTCCCGGGTCGGTCTTGCGCAGCGGCGCGATCCGCGCATGGCTGGTGAAGCGTCGCGGGGTGATCTCGGGATAGGCCCGGCAGAGGGCCGCCAGGGCCCGAGCCAGGGTGCGATACTGGGCCTCCCGGTAGGGGGAGACCTCGTCTCCTTCCAGCTCGATGCCCACCGAGAAGTCGTTGAGCTCACCCCGCCAACGGCGGCCATCGAACCAGCGCGAGCGCCCGGCGTGCCAGGCGCGCCGATCGAAGGGCACGAACTGCACCGCCTCGCCATCGCGGCGAATCAACAGGTGTGCCGAGACCCGGAGGCCGGCGATCTCGGCGAAGAAGGGGTGAGCCTCGGGGTCCAGGGTATTGGTGAAGAGGCGCTCGATATGCTCGCCGCCGAACTCCCCCGGCGGCAGGCTAATGGAGTGCAGGACCACCGCCGAGACCTCCCCCGCCGGCCGCGCATTATGGTTGGACGAGGCCACCCGCCGCGCCGATTGCCACCAGCCCTGCTCGATCATCTCGCCTCCCCCGTCCTCGATTCCCTATAATGGCGGCCAGTATGGCATATCCCCCCACCAGCCCGGAGCCAGGCCCCATGCATTATCATCACGCCCTCGCCGAAGAGATCCGCGACGCCGCCGCCCGGCTGCTGGCGGAGGACGTCGGCCCCGGCGATATCACCGCCGAGCTGATCCCCGCCCAGCAGTGGGCCAAGGCCCGGGTACTGACCCGGGAGGCCTGCGTGCTGTGCGGCGTGGCCTGGGTCGACGAGGTCTTCCGCCGCCTGGACGCCCGGGTTCGCCTGACCTGGCACGCCGCCGACGGCGACCGCCTGGCGGCGGACAGCGTCTTCCTGGAGCTGGAGGGCCCGGCCCGCACCCTGCTCACCGGCGAGCGGGCGGCGCTCAACCTGCTGCAGACCCTCTCCGCCACCGCCACCCGCACCCGCCACTATGTGGACCTGATCGAGGACACCGGCGTGCGCCTGCTGGATACCCGCAAGACCCTGCCGGGCCTGCGCCTGGCTCAGAAATACGCGGTCACCTGCGGCGGTGGCCACAACCATCGCATCGGCCTCTATGATGCCTTCCTGATCAAGGAAAACCATATCGCCGCCTGCGGCGGGATCGCCGCGGCGGTGAAGGAGGCCCGGGATATCGCCAGCGACCTGCCGGTGGAGGTGGAGGTGGAAACCTTCGACGAGCTGGATCAGGCCCTGACGGCGGGCGCCGATATCATCATGCTCGACAACTTCGACCTGGGGGAGCTGCGCGAGGCGGTGACTCGCACCGCCGGCCGCGCCACCCTGGAGGCGTCGGGCAATGTCGACGACACCACCCTGCGCGCCATCGCCGAGACAGGCGTCGACTGTATCTCCAGCGGCGCCCTGACCAAGGGCGTGGAGGCCATCGACCTGTCGATGCGCCTGACCGAGACCTGGGAGGCCCGCTAGGGTATGGCCAGCTCGCCGGCGAGCGAGTCCTTTGCCCTGGAGGCGATCGGCCGCATCGAGAGCGACTACCCGGACAAGTTCGGCATCCCCCGCCAGCCGGGCCTGGCCCCGGCGGCGCGGGCCGAGCTGGTCCTCGAGGGCGCCTATGCCGACCCGCTGGCGGTGCGCGGCCTGGATGCCTTCAGCCACCTCTGGCTGACCTTCGTCTTCCACCAGAGCCCGCCGCGCTGGACGCCCCTGGTACGCCCGCCGCGCCTGGGGGGTAACGCCAAGGTGGGGGTCTTCGCCAGCCGCAGTACCCATCGCCCCAACCGCCTGGGGCTCTCCCTGGTGGAGCTCACCGGCATCGAGACCCGGGATGGGGTGCGCCTGCGCCTGGCCGGCTGCGACCTGGTCAGCGGCACCCCGGTGCTGGATATCAAGCCCTACCTGCCCTGGGCCGAGGCCCGCCCCGAGGCCCGCGCCGGCTTCGCCCCCGAGCCGCCGCCCCGGGTCGCCGTCGGCTTCGAGGCGGCGGCCCGGGCGGCCCTGGCCCGCCGCCCGGACGGCGACGAGTTGAGCGCGCTGATATGCCAGGTGCTGGCCCAGGACCCGCGCCCCGCCTACCATCGCGACAAGGCCGACGCCGAGCGCCTCTATGGCGTGCGCCTGCGGGATGTGGACGTGCGCTTTCGCGCCGCGGGGGACGGCTTGCGGGTGGTGGAGATCGTCCCCGCCTAAGACGACAACGCCCTCGCCACGGATTATGCACAGTGGCCCGGGGCGACCCTGGGGACAGGACTCGCCAAGACGCCGTAAATCCCTCCATGGAAGCTCGACTTTATCGTCCATGATAAAGACGCTTTGCTCTGCCCTGCCCCCAGCGCCCCTTAGCCACTCCCGCGGTGCTGATCATAGGGGCGGCGTAGCATAGATACGACAACGCCCTCACAAGGAGGGCGTTATCTCGAGTGCGGCGCTGGGATCAGCTAAATTCTACGCCGATCCGGCGACCCACCTCCTCGTAGGCCTCGATCACCCCGCCCAGGCCCTGGCGGAAGCGGTCCTTGTCGAGCTTCTCGCGGGTCTCGGCGTCCCACAGCCGGCAGCCGTCCGGGGAGAACTCGTCGCCCAGCACTATCTCGCCGTGGAAGAGGCCAAACTCCAGCTTGTAGTCGACCAGCAGCATGCCGCCGTCGGCGAACAGCTGCTTGAGCACCGCATTGACCTTGAAGGTCAGCGCCTTCATCTCGGCCAGTTGCTCGGGGGTCGCCCAGCCGAAGGTCTCGGCCAGGGACTCGTTGATCATGGGATCGCCCTTCTCGTCGTTCTTGAGGAACAGCTCGAAGGTGGGCGGCGTCAGGGCCTGGCCCTCGTCCACGCCCAGGCGCTTGACCAGGCTGCCGGCGGCGATATTGCGCACCACGCACTCCACCGGAATCATCTCCAGCTTCTTGACCACGCACTCGGTATCGGAGAGCAGGGTCTCGAAGTGGGTGGGGATGCCCGCCGCCTGGAGCTTCTCCATGATAAAGGCATTGAAGCGGTTATTGACCATGCCCTTGCGCTCCAGGGCCTCCTTCTTCTTGCCGTCGAAGGCGCTGGTATCGTCGCGGAAGGTGAGTACCAGGCGGTCCGGGTCGTCGGTGAGATAAACCGACTTGGCCTTGCCGGCATAGAGTTCTTGACGCTTTTCCATGGGGATCTCCGAAGAGGAACGCGGATAAATGCTGACCGGCATCGGCAGCGGTGATTAAGGGTCAGGCGATGGTTTGCCAGCCCAGGCCCTCGTCCTGGGCGGCCACCATCAGCCGGCGGTCGTCGCCGTCGAGCAGCGGCACCAGGGCCTCCAGGGCCAGCTCGGGACGGTTGTTATGCTCCGAGAGGTGAGAGCAGATGATGCGCTGCAGGCGATCCAGTCCCAGCCCCTGGAGCAGCCGGGCCGCCTGCACATTGGCCAGGTGCCCCCAGTCGCCGCCGACGCGGCGCTTGAGCCTCGGCGGATAGGGCCCCTCGGCGAGCAGCCGGCGATCGTGATTGCACTCCAGGATCAGCGCATCGCAGCCACGAAAGGCCTCCACCACATGGGCGCTGGGGTGGCCCAGGTCGGTAAGCACCCCGAGCCGGCGACCGGCGCCCGAGAGGCAGAATTGTACCGGTTCTCGGGCGTCATGGGGTACGGTCACCGGCTCGATTTCCAGCCCCTTGATCGCGAAACGGGCCTGGGGGGTGATCCAGTGGTGCCGCGGCACCCGGCCGAGGCGACCGGCGCGCCAGGTCCCCGGGGTCAGGTAGACCGGGATATCGTGACGCCGGGCCAGGGGACCGACGCCGCCGATATGATCGCCGTGTTCATGGGTCACCAGGATGGCATCCAGTTGCCCGGGATGCAGTCCCAGGGCGGCCAGGCGCCGTTCGGCCTCGCGCATGGTGAAACCGCAATCGATCAGCAGCCGCGTCTCGCCGTCGCTGACCAGGGTGGCATTGCCCTTGCTGCCGCTGCCCAGGGAGGCGAAGCTCAGGCGCCCCGCCTCGGGGAGGCTCGCCTCGGCCATCAACGCAGCAGGCGGGCGAGGCGCTCCAGCAGCTCGCGCTGATCCGCGCCCTCGAGGCCCTCGGCGACGCGGACACGGCTCTGCCCGCCGCCCTCGGCCTCGACCCGCAGGCGCGCCGCGCGGGGTTCGGGATCGTCGCGCCAGATCGCCAGGGTGGCCAGCATGCCCTCCCCCTGGCCGCGCAGGCGCTGCGGCAAATAGGCCACCCGGAACTCGCGAGCCGTGGCGTCACGCTCCAGCAGACGCTGGAAATCGGCGTCATCGAAGTCACTGGCCAGCTGATAGTCGAGCTCGTTCCAGACTCGCTCGGCGTCCGCCGGCACGCGCAGTGCCCAGCCGTCGCCCAGCGGTTCCACCGCCAGGCCGGACGCGCCCCCGGCGCGACGCGCCAGGGCCGCGGCACTGGCGCTTTGCCCCTGCTGCTCGAAATAGCCTCCCAGGGCATTCAGGCAGGCGACGTGGCTGCGCCCGGCGGCCTCGCAGCGCACCTCGCTGGCGTCGCCACTCAGGGCACGCCGCACGCTGAGGCGCCCCTGGGGAGTCTCGATCGTGCCCTGGCCGGCATCGCGAGCGGTGACGACCAGGCCCTGGCGCTCGACGAAGGTCTCCAGCATCGGCCACACCGCGGTGGGGGACGCGGCCACCTGCAGCCAGCGCTCCTCGCCCCGCTGCCGGGATTCGACGAAATGCTCGGGGCCGCGATCCAGCGCCCCGCCCGCCACCGGCCGGGGAGCGTCTTCCAGCGAGGCGGCGATGCGCCCCTGGGGTACCGGCATCACGCCGGCGTCACCACCGACGCCGCCCGGCAGGCGTAGCGGCTCGACGACCTCCGCCTCGCCATAGTCGAGGTTGCGATCATGGTAGTAGCCGTCGCGGGCGCAACCGGCGGTCGCCAGGGCCAGGGCCATGACCAGCGGGGTCCATTTCAGCGCAGGGTTCATGCATCCACCTTGAGTTGTGTGGCCGGTGTCGTGCGGCCTCAGGATTCGATCAGGCCCGCCAGTTGCAGGGCCTCGCTCACCGTGGAGTGGTACTTCTCGGAGAGCCAGGTCAGGGGCAGGCGAATGCCCGCCTCGGCCAGCCCCATGCGGTGCAGGGCCCACTTGACCGGAATCGGGTTGGACTCGACCCCCAGCACGGTATGCAGCGGCAT
This sequence comes from Halomonas sp. NCCP-2165, assembly GCF_023708045.1. NCBI lineage: Bacteria > Pseudomonadati > Pseudomonadota > Gammaproteobacteria > Oceanospirillales > Halomonadaceae > Halomonas > Halomonas sp. NCCP-2165. Next base: position 28,594 of record NZ_BRCY01000021.1, on the reverse strand, counting down.
CAGCCGAGTATTGATCTGGTGGGCCCGCTCGGCATCGCCGGCCATGGCGGTCACGCAGAGGTCGTGCATGGCGCGGGGCGCCACATTGGCGGTCACCGAGATATCGCCATGCCCGCCCATCAGCATGTAGTCGCAGGCGGTGCCGTCGTCGCCGGAATAGAGCATGAAGCCACTGCCCTTGAGGCGATCGATCAGCTCCTGGGCCCGCTCCAGGTTGCCGGTGGCATCCTTGAGACCGACGATATTCTCCACCTCGGCCAGGCGCAGCACCGTCTCATTGTAGAGATCGGAGCAGGTGCGCCCGGGCACGTTGTAGAGGATCACCGGCAGCTTGCTGCCCTCGGCCACCGCCTTGAAGTGGCGGTAGAGGCCTTCCTGGGTCGGCTTGTTGTAGTAGGGACAGACCGACAGGCAGTAGTCGGCCCCCACCTCGCCGGCATAACGGGCCAGCTCCACCGCCTCGGAGGTGGCATTGGCGCCGGTCCCGGCGATCACCGGAATACGGCCATTGACCTCTTCCACCACGGTGCGAATCACATCGAAGTGCTCGGCGAAGGACATGGTGGTGGGCTCACCGGTGGTGCCGGCGGCGACGATGCCATCGGTGCCATTCTCCAGGTGGAAATTGACCAGGCGGCGCAGCGCTTCCCAGTCGATTTCGCCATCCACCTTCATGGGCGTCGCCAGGGCGACGATACTGCCTGTGATCATGATCTTTCCTCTTAACTCGACAACCGCCTGGCACCTGGCCGCGACTCGGCGGCACGACCCGACATGGCGCAGGGCGCCCAATAGGCCTAGATGGTACTCAGGCGACGAAAGTCTGTACAGAACCCGAGGGGGCGCCGGCGCGGGATTGGCCCTTTACAGGGCCGGCCGCCTTGCGTGTAATCGGACCTTGTACATGGATTTCACCGACCCAGGAGCCCCATCATGAGCGTCAGCATCGGCCAGCCCGTTCCCGACTTCACCGCCCAGGCCACCGGCGATACCACCGTCAACCTCGCCGCATTGAAGGGCCAGCGGGTGGTGATCTACTTCTACCCCAAGGCCAGCACCCCGGGCTGTACCACCGAGGGCGGCGACTTCCGCGACCGCAAGGCCGACTTCGAGGCCGCCGATACCGTGATTCTCGGCGTTTCCCGGGACGGCATCCGCGCCCAGGAGAACTTCAAGGCCAAGCAGGGCTTCAACTTCGAACTGATCTCCGACAAGGACGAAACGCTCTGCCGTCTGTTCGATGTCATCAAGCTCAAGAAGCTCTATGGCAAGGAGCACCTGGGGATAGAGCGCAGCACCTTCCTGATCGACGCCGAGGGCAAGCTGGCCCGGGAGTGGCGCAAGGTGAAGGTCGCCGGTCATGCCCAGGAGGTGCTGGAAGCGGCCCAGGAACTCGCCGGCTAGGCGCTCTCCTCCCGACTCATCGACTGGCTCTCGAGGCGCTCCTGGATCCCCCGCGGCCAGGCATAGACCAGCGCCTTGAGCAGGGTGGCCAGGGGGATCGCGAAGAAGATCCCCCAGAATCCCCAGATGCCGCCGAAGAACAGCACCGCCACGATGATCGATACCGGGTGCAGGTTGACCGCCTCGGAAAACAGCACCGGCACCAGCACATTGCCGTCCAGGGCCTGGATGACGCCATAGGCCAGCACCACATAGAGGAACTGGTCGCTCAGCCCGAAATGGAACCCCGCCACCGCCGCCACCGGCAGGGTGGCCACGGCGGCACCGATATAGGGCACCAACACCGAGAAGCCCACCAGCACCCCCAGCAGCGCCGAATAGGGCAGCCCGAAGAAGGCGAAGGTCAGGAAGGCCACGCTGCCGACGATCATGATCTCGATGAACTTGCCGCGCACATAGTTGGCGATCTGGGCATCCATCTCCTGCCAGATGCGCGTCATCAGGTCGCGGCGGCGCGGCAGCATCAACAGCAGAAAGCCCACCAGCCCGTCGCGGTCCTTGAGCATGAAGAAGACCAGGATCGGCACCAGCACCAGGTAGATGATCAGATCGAGCAGGTTGCCCAGGGAGGCCAGCGACAGGCTCAGGGCCCGCTGTCCCACCTGGGTCAGCTCGCGCCCGGCCATGGCGATCCACTCCTGCACCTGGTCCGGGGTCACCAGGGTGGGATAGCGCATCTGCAGCTCATCCAGCCACTGCTGGCTGCTGGCGAACATCCGCGGTATCTCCTGGAGCAGGGTCACCAGCTGATTCCAGATCAGCGGCATCAGGACCAGGGCCATGGCCAGCAGCAGGCCGACGAAGCCCAGGAACACCAGGATCACCGCCAGCGGATGGGGCAGGCGACGACGCTCCAGCCAGTTCACCGCCCCCTGCAACAGGAAGGCGATCACCAGGGCGGTAAAGAAAGGCGCCAGCATCTTGCCGAACCAGACCACCGCGGCGACGCCGAGCACCAGCACCACCAGCAGGATCACCGCCTCCTCGTCGGAGAAGTAGTGCTCGACCCAGCCCTTGAAGACGGACTTCAGGGTCATGAGCCGGCCTCGCCGTCGGCCTTGCGCAGCCAGTAGTGGTAGACGCCGTCACGCTCCTCGCGGGCCTCCAGGGTGTGGCCACTATGCGCCACGAAGGTCTCGAAGTCGGCCCAGGAGCCGGCATCGGTGGCCCTCACCTCCAGTAGTTGACCGGGTGCCAGCCGCGAGAGCGCCTGCTTGGCCTTGAGCAGCGGCAAGGGGCACGGCAGACCGCAGGCATCGAGAAGGTCATCGGGTTGCAGCGCCATGGGATCTCCCGGAATATGAAGTCAAAGCAAGCAGGGACAGGGCCCCTGCCGGGCTATCGGAATTCGCTTTACGGCTCGCCAAGACACACGGCCGCCCCAGGGATTTAAAGGCACTTTGCCCAATGAATCAATGTCAGAACAAGGCCCCTGCCTCCTTCACTCGCCGTTCGGGACCCGTCATGCTGCGCACCCTTGCCCCCCTGCTTCTCGCCGCCCCCCTGCTGCTGGGAAGTCCCGCCTCTCCCGCCCAGGCCGACGACGGCGGCCTGCCCAGCCTGGGCGGCAGCCATGCCAGCCTCACGTTGTCCGACGAGCATCAACTGGGACGCGCCTGGCTGCGCCAGTTCCGGGCCCGGGCACCGCTCTTGGACGATCCCCATGCCCGGGACTATGTGGAGCGGCAGATCGCCCGCCTGCTGCCCCATAGCGAGCTGCCCGATGCCCGCACCCTGGTGGTACTGGTGGATAGTCACCAGCTCAACGCCTTCGCCGTGCCCGGCGGCGTGGTGGGAGTGAATGCCGGCCTCTTCGCCTTCGCCGAGGATGGCGACGCCTTCGCCTCGGTGATCGCCCATGAGCTGGGCCACCTCTCCCAGCGCCACCATGCGCGACGCATGGAGCGGGCCGAACAGACCCAGGTGCCGGCCATGGCCGCCTTCCTGGCCGGCATGCTGATCGCCGCCAGCGGTGGCGGCGACGCCGGCATGGGCGTGGCCATGGGCTCCCAGGCGGCCTTTATCCAGGACCAGCTCGCCTACTCCCGGCGCTTCGAACAGGAGGCCGACCGTATCGGCCTGCAGGCCATGGCCCGGGCGGGCATCGATCCCCAGGCCATGGTGCGCATGCTGCGCGCCATGCATCAGTTGATCAGCCTCCAGGGCGGCATGCCGCCGGAGTTCCTGCTTACCCACCCCCTGACCGAATCCCGTCTCGGCGACGTGGCGGCACGCGCCGAGCGGCTGACGATGGCCCCCGGCCACGACGCGGGCCCCCTCTACGCCATGATCCGCGCCCGGGCCCTGCTGGCCATACATCGCCACGAGCCGCGCCGCGCCCTGACCCGCCTGGAGGGCGCCGATGCCCAGGCACACCGCTACCTCGAGGCGCTGATCGCCGCCGAGGAGGGGCGCACCGACGCCGCCCTGGCCACGCTGGACAGCCTGGCCCGGGAGCTGCCCGACCTGGCCCTGCTGCCGGCCAGCGCCGCCGAGGTCGCCTTCGGCGCGGGTCGCACCGAGGAGGCCCTGGAGCGCAGCCGGCGACTGCTGCGTCTGATGCCCGACTACCTGCCGGCGCAACGCCTGCGGGCCGAGGCCCTGCTGCAGCAGGACGCGGACCAGGCCTACCACCTCCTGCGCCGCCTCACCGAGGAGCACGCCGAGGACCCGCAGCTTTTCACCCTGCTCGCCGAGGCCGCCGGACGCAGCGGCCGAGAGGCCTGGGGCCACCTGGCCCGCGCCGAGCACCTGCAGCTCAGCGGCGAGATCGACCGCGCCATTCGCCAGTTGGAGATCGCCGAGCGAGTCGCCGAGGGCACCGGCGACCCCAGCGTCGGCGCGCGCATCGCCCAGCGCCGCGAGGACTTTCTCGACTACCGGGAAACCCTGGAGACGTTTCAGTAAAGCCGCCAGTCGTCACGGCATAGGAAGCACGGCAAAAACCAAGGAGCCCCGCAGGCATTAACCTGCGGGGCTCCTCGAGGCTTGGCGCTTGACGCTTACTTCTGGAAGTTAAGCATCCGCTCCAGGGGCTTGAGGGCGGCCTGGCGCAGGGCATCGTCGACGAAGATCTCGCCGCCGCCGTCGCGCAGGGCGCCGGCCAGGTTGTCCAGGGCGTTCATGGCCATCCAGGGGCAGTGGGCGCAGCTCTTGCAGGTGGCGCCATTGCCGGCGGTAGGTGCCTCGAAGAGGGTCTTCTCCGGCACCGCCTGCTGCATCTTGAAGAAGATGCCCCGGTCGGTGGCCACGATCAGCTTGTCCTGGGGCAGCGCCTTGGCCGCCTTGATCAGCTGGGACGTGGAACCCGCCACATCGGCCAGCTGCACCACCGCCTCCGGCGACTCCGGATGCACCAGCACCGCCGCCTCGGGGTAGAGGGCCTTGAGGTCCTCGATGCCCTTGGCCTTGAACTCCTCGTGGACGATGCAGGCGCCATCCCAGAGCAGCATGTCGGCGCCGGTCTGCTTCTGGATGTAGCCGCCCAGGTGCTTGTCCGGCGCCCAGAGGATCTTCTCGCCCCTGGCGTGCAGGTGTTCGATCACGTCCACGGCGATGGCGGAGGTCACCACCCAGTCGGCGCGGGCCTTCACCGCCGCCGAGGTATTGGCATAGACCACCACGGTGCGGTCGGGATGCTGGTCGCAGAAGGCACTGAACTCGTCCGCCGGACAGCCCACGTCCAGGGAGCAGGTGGCCTCCAGGGTGGGCATCAGCACGCGCTTCTCCGGGGAGAGGATCTTGGCGGTCTCGCCCATGAAGCGCACCCCGGCCACCACCAGGGTGTCGGCCTGGTGGCGGGCGCCGAAGCGGGCCATCTCCAGGGAATCGGCCACGCAGCCGCCGGTCTCTTCGGCGAGCTGCTGGATGGTATCGTCGGTGTAATAGTGCGCCACCAGGACGGCGTTGTTGGCGTTCAACAGGCGCTTGATCTCTTCGACCCGCGCCTCGTCCTCGGCGGGAATCCGCGTGGGGCAATAGGCTCGAGCCAGATGCTCGCGCACCTCGGCCCGGGAAGTCATGATCGTCATCGTGTCTACCACTGTGACTGGCAGGGGCTCCCCCTGCGCTGTGCCAGTTGCGTCGAGCGATCGCGCTCCGCGACCCTCGCGCTCCCAGGGCCCGCCGTTGCGTCTACCACAGTGGCCGGCCCAGCTCCCATTCTAGCCCAGATGCCCGGCTAGACTGCAACAAAAACGCCCCCGCGAGGTGCGGGGGCGTTTTCGAGAATCTGGTGGGTCGTGTAGGATTCGAACCTACGACCAATTGGTTAAAAGCCAACTGCTCTACCAACTGAGCTAACGACCCCTGTCACCATGCCGAAGCAGGGTGAAGTGGCGGTGTGGTGGGTCGTGTAGGATTCGAACCTACGACCAATTGGTTAAAAGCCAACTGCTCTACCAACTGAGCTAACGACCCGCCGCCGGATCGTCGGCCATCGACCCTGCTCAGGGGAGTCGATGGTGGGTCGTGTAGGATTCGAACCTACGACCAATTGGTTAAAAGCCAACTGCTCTACCAACTGAGCTAACGACCCGCCGACAGGGCGCAGATATTACTGAGTCACCGCGCCCAAGGCAAGGGTTTCGATAAATTTTTTCAGCGCTTGTGGCCGGAGCGCGGGCGCCGCACCCCCTGCACCGGACGCCGCTTGTTCTTGTCGCGGCTCCAGCGATTCTTCTCGTCGGGGGTCAGCTCCGGCACCTTGCGCGCCTCCAGCCCGGCCAGGGTGGCCAGATCATCCACCTCGGCCTGGGTCAGCTCGGTCCACTCGCCGGCCTTGGCCCGCTTGTCGAGGAAGATATTGCCGTAACGCACCCGCTTGAGGCGGCTCACCGTCAGTCCCTGGGACTCCCACAGACGACGCACCTCCCGGTTGCGGCCCTCCATGATCACCACATGGAACCAGGTATTGATGCCCTCGCCGCCGAACTCCTGGACGTCGGTGAAACGCGCCGGGCCGTCCTCCAGCATCACCCCTTCGACCATCTGCTTGATCTGGGGCTTGGTCACCTCGCCCATGACGCGTACCGCATACTCCCGCTCCACCTCGGTGGAGGGGTGCATCAGGCGGTTGGCCAACTCGCCGTCGGTGGTGAACAGCAGCAGGCCACTGGTGTTGATATCCAGGCGGCCGATGGCGATCCAGCGCTCGCCCTTGAGACGCGGCAGCCGCTCGAAGACGGTACGCCGCCCCTCGGGGTCCTTGCGGGTGCACAGCTCGCCTTCCGGCTTGTTGTACATGATCACCCGGCGCGGGGTCTCGTCGGCACCGCGCAGGGTCACCGGACGCTGGTCGAAGCTGACCTTGTCGCTCGGCTCGATGCGGTCGCCCAGGGTGGCCACCTTGCCATTGACGCTGACCCGGCCATCGGCGATGGCGGCCTCCATCTCGCGACGCGAGCCCAACCCGGCCCGGGCCAGTACCTTCTGCAGTTTTTCGCTACTCATGAGTCATCGATCTCATCGGTTGAGTGTGACGCACCCGGGCGCTCGTCATCCTCGACGGTCGCTCGCTGGCGGGCGCGTTCGGCAAGGCGAGCCTGCAGATCGCTGAAGCTCAGGCCCTGCCCGTGGGACGCCGTCTCGGCGTGTGTGGCGTCGGCCATCCCGGCCGTCGCATCCTTCTCTTCCTGTTCGCGGGGCTCGTCGGTGGCATCGGCCTCCGGGGCCTCGATCTCGTTGCCTTCCATGTCGGTGGCATCGGCCTCGTCCGTCGCCGCCGGGCCCGGCGGCTCGTCCTCCGGCACGCTTTCCTCGCCCCAGTCATCGCGATCGGCCAGCTCGTGCATGGGCGGCAGGCTATCCAGGGTCTTGAGGCCGAAGTCGTCGAGAAAGGCGCGGGTGGTGGCATAGACGGCCGGGCGCCCCGGCACGTCACGGTGCCCCACCACGCGAACCCAGCCCCGCTCGGTGAGGGTGCGCATGATCGAGCTGCTCACCGCCACGCCGCGCACCTCCTCGATATCGCCGCGGGTCACCGGTTGACGATAGGCGATCAGCGCCAGGGTCTCCATCAGCGCCCGGGAATAGCGCTGGGGACGCTCGTCCCAGAGCCGCGAGACCCAGGGCGAGAGCCGCGAGCGAATCCGCAGCCGGTAGCCGGAGGCGGTCTCGATCAGCTCCAGGGCGCCCCGCTCGTGGCGCAGGCCGAGGCGCTCCAGGGCCTCGCGCAGGGCCCGCCGGGGCGGGCGCTCATGCGCATCGAAGAGGCCCTCGAGGCGCTCCAGGGCCAGCGGCTCCCCCGCGGCCAGCAGGGCCGCCTCGAGGATCTCGTCCAGGGCATCGGGAAATTCCATGGCGGTCATGGCGTCGACTCATCCTCGAAGGCGCTCTCGCCTCCGTCTTCCGGGGCTTGGGGGTCGTCGGCGAAGGCCGCTTCCTCCGCCTCGTCGTTCGGCGCCGCCCTGGCGCGCACATGAATCGGCGACAGGGGCGCGTTCTGCACGATCTCGATCAGCGCCTCCTTGGCCAGCTCGAGGATCGCCATAAAGGTCACCACCACCCCGGCCCTGCCCTCCTCCAGGGTGAACAGGGCCTCGAAGGGGGTGTAATGCTCGTGCTCGAGGCGTTCCATGATGCGCATCATGCGCTCCCGGGTGGAGAGCACCTCGCGGCTGATCTGGTGCGACTGGGTCAGCTCGGCGCGCCTGAGGATACCGGCCAGGGCGCCGAGCAGCTCGTCGAGCTCCACCTCGGGGTGGATCACCCGGGTCTCCAGGCTCGGCGGCTCGGCATGGGCCGGGAACCAGTCGCGGCCCTGGCGCGGCACCTCGTCCAGGGACTCGGCGGCCTGCTTGAGACGCTCGTACTCCTGGAGGCGACGAATCAGCGCCGCCCGGGGGTCCTCTTCCTCCTCGTCGCCCTCCGCCTTGGGAGGGCGCGGCAGCAGGGTCCGCGACTTGATCTCCGCCAGCATCGCCGCCATCAGCAGGTACTCCCCGGCCAGTTCGATCTCCAGGGCCTTCATCAGCTCCACGTACTCGATGTACTGGCGGGTGATGGCGGCCACGTCGATGGCGAGGATATCCAGGTTCTGGCGGCGGATCAGGTAGAGCAGCAGGTCGAGCGGCCCCTCGAAGGTCTCCAGGAAGACCCGCAGCGCCTCGGGGGGAATGTAGAGGTCCTCGGGGAGCTGGGTGATCGGCTCGTCGAACAGCCGCGCCAGCACCTCCGCCTGTGCGGCGGCCGCTGGTTCCTGGCTGGTCGCCTGCTCCGCGCCGACTGTCTCGCTCACGCCCTGCCCGTCCGGTTGCGTTCAGCCGGCCAGTCTACCAAGAGAGCCGCGCGGGAGATAGCGAGGGGCCTATCGGAGACTCGAGCTACTCCGCCGCCTCGGCACGGCGATAACGGCCCACGTAGTCGAACAGCTTCTCGCGCACCTGCCAGTGGCGGCCCACCTTGCGCCCCACCACGAAGTCCGGGTGACGCAGGCGACGCCGCTCCGCGATCACCGCCTCCGGGGTGGTGGGGCGCCAGTCGCTGCCCGGGGCGCGCAGGTGCTCGCGCAGAAAAACAGCGGCGAAGGCGCCACGCTGGGCCGGGGTCTCCAGGGCGAACCATTCGCCGAGCGTAGCGCCGTCCTCGTCGTGGTAGGTCACCTTGAGGCGCGGCAGGCCGCGGCCATTGACGACGGCCTCGAGCCGCATGCCGCTGACCCTGAGCACCCGGGCGTCCTTGAGACGCAGCGCCGCCTTGAGCTTGTCGTCGGCATCCACCAGCAGGGTCTCGCAGCCATGACAGCGGCGGGCGGCGATATCGTTCTCGGCGCCACAGTCGCCGCACACCTTGAAGCGAAAGCGGAAGTCGCACTGCTGGCGCTTGCCTGAGTCGTCCTCGACCAGCCCCTGGCAGCGGCGCCCGAAGTGCTCGATCACCAGGTCGCCGTCGCGCTTGCCCCAGAAGAGGTTGGCGTGACCGCAACGGGGGCACTCGACCTGCACCGGTTCGCTGTCGGCGTCCGGCTTCGGCGAGCCTACCTCGGGGGCATAGAGGTCCCAGGGATTGCCGGCATAGTCGAGGATCAGGCAATCCGTCTTGCCCGGCGACAGGCGCAGCCCGCGGCCGACGATCTGCTGATAGAGGCTCACCGATTCGGTGGGGCGCAGGATGGCGATCAGGTCCACATGGGGCGCATCGAAGCCGGTGGTGAGCACCGCCACGTTGACCAGGTACTTGAGCTCCCGGGCCTTGAAGGCGGCGATGATCGCCTCCCGCTCGGCGGAGGGAGTCGCCCCGGTGATCAGCGCCGCCTCGTCCCGGGGCAGGTAGCCGAGGACCTCCTCGGCGTGGGCCACGCTGGCCGCGAACAGCATCACCCCCTGGCGCTCACGGGCCCGCGCCACCACCTCGGCGATGATCCCCGGGGTGGCACGGTTGCCCGCCGCCACCCGGTTGAGCTCCTCCTCGCGGAACCGCCCGCTCGACGCGGGCACCAGACGCGAGAAATCGTAGCGCTCGACGGCGGCATCCACCCGCCGCGGCTCGGCCAGGTAGCCCTGCTTGACCATCAGCCGCAGGGGCTGCTCGAAGACGCAGTCGCGGAACAGGCAGTCCGCCTCGCCACGCACCATGCCGTGATGATGGCGGTGATAGATAAAGCCCTGACCCAAGCGGTAGGGGGTCGCGGTCAGGCCCAGCACCTTGAGGCCGGGATTCTGGGCACGCAGGTGATCGATCACCCGGCGGTAGCCGGAGGCCTTCTCCTCCGCGACCCGGTGGCATTCGTCGATCACCAGCAGGGTAAAGGCGCCCTGCCCCGGCACCGGCGCGGTGAAGGCGTCCAGGTTCCTGACCACCGACTGCACCGAGCCGAAGACCACCTGGCGGCCGCTCTCCTTGCGGCCCAGGCCGGCGCTGAAGATATCCGCCTGGCGACCATAGGCGAGGAACTTGGCGTGGTTCTGTTCCACCAGCTCGCGCACATGGGCCAGCACCAGCACCCGCCCCCGGGCCAGGCGCGCCAGCTCGGCGATCACCAGGGACTTGCCGCTGCCGGTGGGCAGCACCACCACGGCGGGGTCGTCACTGCCGCGAAAATGCTCGACCACCCGCGAGACCGCCTGCCGTTGATACGGCCGCAGGCTGGGAGGGCTGGCGAAAACGTCGGAGGAAAGGGGCGCGGTCATGGCAGGACCCTGGCAAGCGAGGCCGCCATTCTAGCGGCTCGCCAGGGGCCGACCCAAGTCAGCGGTGGGCCGGGCGCGTTCCAGGCCCTCAGGGCCCCGGGACGCGCCAGGACGACCCGGGGAACGAAGCCGGTAACCGTCAGGGTCAGCCGTGATGCGCCATTGTCCTGACCAAGGTCCTGCGGCCTGGGCCTCCTCGGCTGGCTATCCCCCGAGCCCCCCTGCCGGGGCCGACTGCAAATAATTGGTTAAGCCAGCAACAGGCCCTGCAGCAGCAGGTAGCCGGGCAGCCAGGCGGTCACCAGGCCCTGGGCCAGGGCGGTGCGCGCCATCAGCGGCTGCAGTTGGGGACGATGGCAGAGCATCAGGTAGAAGCCGAACCAGAGCAGGGCCCAGGCCAGCCAGTTGAGCCCCGACCACCAGCCCCAGAGCCCTTCGGCCACCGCCAGTTGCTGCAGCCCGGTGGGCAGGGCGGTCAGCGCCACGAAGAGGCAGAAGTAGCCCAGGCCATGACCGGAGCTGCCGTTGCGGCGATTGATGGCCACCCACAGATAGGTGAAGGCGAACAGCAGGGTCATGGCCGCGGTGCGCACGCTGGCCGCATCGGCTCCCGGCCCGAAGGCGGCATAGGCCGCCACCGCCAGGCTGACGCCTCCGGTAAAGAAGTTGATCACCTGGATCTCGCGGTCCTCGATGCGCCCCAACATCCACAGGCCATTGAGCACCAGCACCGCGCCCACGTAGAGCAGACTCAGTCCCTCATGCACCTTTGCATTCTCCCGGCTCGGGGCGCCAACCCCATGCCGGAGCCCCTCTTGCAAACGCCCTTATAGCCGCAAGCAACGACCCCGGCAAGAGTTTTGTGGAAATAGATTCCATGCCTTCTCCCGGATAGCAAAAAGGCGGCCCGAGGGCCGCCTTCGTTGAGGTCGAGAGGGGCTTAACCCACCCAGGCCCGGGCCGGGTGTGGTGATAGCGGAACAGCCACAGCCAGGCGGCGTCTTTGCCTTAACCCACCCAGACCCGGGCCGGGTGTGGTGATAGCGGAACAGCCGCAGCCAGGCGTCGTCCTTGCCTTAACCCACCCAGACCCGGGCCGGGTGTGGTGATAGCGGAACAGCCGCAGCCAGGCGCCGGGGCGCTCCCTAGGAGAGCGCCTTAACCCGGCCTTAACCCACCCAGACCCGGGCGTTGCGGAACAGCCGCAGCCAGGCGCCGTCCTGGGTCCAGTCGCCGGGCCGCCAGGAGTTGGTGACCGCCCGTACCACCCGCTCCGGGTGGGGCATCATGATGGTGACCCGACCGTCCGGGGTGGTCAGGCCGGTGATGCCGGCGGGGGAGCCGTTGGGGTTGGCCGGGTAGCGGCTGGTGACCTGGCCGTAGTTATCCACGTAGCGCAGCGCCACCTGGCCGCCGCCCTGCATGGTGCGCAGGTGACCGCTGTCGCGGAACTCGGCACGGCCCTCGCCGTGGGCCACGGCGATGGGCAGCCTCGATCCCTCCATCCCGGCCAGCAGGATCGATGGGCTCTGCTCCACCTGGACCATGGCCACCCGGGCCTCGAACTGCTCCGACTCGTTGCGCACGAAGCGCGGCCAGGCCTCGGCACCGGGGATCAGCTCCTTGAGCTGGGAGAGCATCTGGCAGCCATTGCAGACGCCGAGGGCGAAGCTGTCGTCGCGCTGGAAGAAGCCGGCGAACTGCTCGCGGGCCTGGGCATTGAAGAGCACCGACTTGGCCCAGCCGCCGCCGGCGCCCAGGACGTCACCATAGGAGAAGCCACCGCAGGCCACCAGCCCCTTGAACTGCTCGAGGGTGACCCGCCCCTCGAGGATATCGCTCATATGCACGTCGACCGCCTCGAAGCCGGCCTTGTCGAAGGCCCAGGCCATCTCCAGGTGACCGTTGACGCCCTGCTCGCGGAGGATCGCCATGGCGGGACGGGCGGTGTTGATAAAGGGCGCGGCGATATCCTCGTCGATGGCGAAGCTCGGCTCGGCACTGAGTCCCGGGTCGCGGTCGTCCAGCAGACCGTCGAACTCGCTCTTGGCGCACTCCGGGTTGTCGCGCAGCGCCTGCAGCTGGTAGCTGGTCTCGGCCCAGGTGCGCTGGGCCAGCAACCGGGTGGTCTCGAGCAGCGGCTCCTCGAAGAGGGTGACCCGCACCTGGTCGTCGTAGCGGGGCCGGGCGATGACGCCGCAGGTCTCGATGCCGGCGGCGGCGAACTGGGCCAGCACCTCCTCGGTGTGGGCGCGGCTGACCTGTATCACCGCCCCCAGCTCCTCGGCGAAGAGGGCATTGACCGCCTCGTGGGGCTCGTCGATCAGCCAGTCGAGCTTGATCTCCAGGCCGGCATGGGCGGCGAAGGCCATCTCCAGCAGGGTCACCAGCAGGCCGCCGTCGCTGCGGTCGTGATAGGCGAGCAGCTTGCCCTCGGCGTTGAGGCCCTGGATCACCGCGAAGAAGGCCTTGAGGTCTTCGGCATCGTCCAGGTCGGGACAGTCGTCGCCCACCTGGCCATAGACCTGGGCCAGGGCCGAGCCGCCCAGGCGGTTCTTGCCGCCGCCCAGGTCGATCAGCAGCAGGTCGGATTCGTCCTGCTCCAGGTCGATCTGCGGGGTCAGGGTCTTGAGGGCATCGGTGACCGGGGCGAAGCCGGTGATCACCAGCGACAGCGGCGAGGTGATGCTCTTCTCCTCTCCTTCCTCCTGCCAGGCCGTGCGCATGGACATGGAGTCCTTGCCCACCGGCACGGCGATGCCGAGTGCCGGGCAGAGCTCCATGCCCACGGCGTGGACGGCGTCGTACAGCGCCTGGTTCTCGCCGGGATGGTCGGCGGCGCTCATCCAGTTGGCGGAGAGCTTGATATCGGAGAGCGCGGCGATGGGCGCGGCGGCCAGGTTGGTGATCGTCTCGGCCACCGCCAGGCGGGCGCTGGCGGCGGGATCGATCAGCGCCACCGGGGGCCGCTCGCCCATGGCCATGGCCTCGCCGGCATGGGTATCGAAACTCGCCGTGGTCACGGCGACATCGGCCACCGGCACCTGCCAGGGGCCGACCATCTGGTCGCGGGCCACCTGGCCGGTGATGGAGCGGTCGCCGATGGTGATCAGGAAGCTCTTGGAGGCCACGGTGGGCAGGCGCAGCACCCGATCCATGGCCTCGCGCAGGTCCAGGTTGTCGAGCATCACGCCGGGAAGCTCGCGGGTCTCGCGGGAGAACTCGCGGGTCATCTTCGGCGGCTTGCCGAACAGCACGCTCATCGGCAGATCGACGGGCTTGGACGCGAAGTGGCCGTCGCGCACCTCGAGGTGGTGGGGCTCGGTGGCCTCGCCGACCACCGCATAGGGGCAGCGCTCACGCTGGCACAGGGCGTCGAAAGTGTCGAGGTCCTCGGGGGCCACCGCCAGCACATAGCGCTCCTGGGCCTCGTTGCACCAGATCTCCAGGGGGCTCATGCCCGGCTCGGCGTTGGGCACGGCGCGCAGGTCGAAGAGGCCGCCGCGCTCGCCATCCTTGACCAGCTCCGGCAGGGCATTGGAGAGGCCGCCGGCGCCCACGTCATGGATAAAGCAGATGGGGTTCTTGTCACCCAGGGACCAGCAGCGGTCGATCACCTCCTGGGCGCGACGCTCGATCTCGGCGTTGTCGCGCTGCACCGAGGCGAAATCCAGGTCGGCGCTGGAGGCGCCGGAGGCCATGGAGGAGGCGGCGCCGCCGCCCAGGCCGATCAGCATCGCCGGGCCGCCCATCACGATCAGCTTGCCGCCCACCGGGATCTCGCCCTTCTGGACGTGCTGGTCGCGGATATTGCCGTAGCCGCCGGCGATCATGATCGGCTTGTGGTAGCCGCGGCGCTCGATACCGCCCGCCCCCAGGGCGTCCTGCTCATAGGTGCGGAAGTAGCCGGTGAGGTTGGGGCGCCCGAACTCGTTATTGAAGGCGGCCCCGCCGATGGGCCCTTCCAGCATGATCTCCAGGGCGTTGACGATGCGCTCCGGCTTGCCGTAGTCGAAGGCCTCCCAGGGCTGCACGAACTCGGGGATGCGCAGGTTGGAGACGGTGAAACCGGTCAGCCCCGCCTTGGGCTTGCCGCCGATGCCGGTGGCGCCCTCGTCGCGGATCTCGCCGCCGGCGCCGGTGGCCGCGCCGGGATAGGGGGCGATGGCGGTGGGGTGGTTGTGGGTCTCCACCTTCATCAGGATCTGGATCGGCTCCTCGACGGCGGCGTAGCGGGCCCGCTCGCCTTCGACACCGGTCAGCGGCGCGGCGAAGAAGCGCGGCGCGGTGGTGCCCTCGATCACCGCGGCGTTGTCGCTGTAGGCGGAGAGCACCTTGCCCGGCGAGGCCTGGTGGGTGTTCTTGATCATCTTGAACAGCGAGTGGCTCTGGGCCTCGCCGTCGATCAGCCAGTCGGCGTTGAAGATCTTGTGGCGGCAGTGCTCGGAGTTGGCCTGGGCGAACATCATCAGTTCGACGTCGGTGGGGTTGCGTCCCAGCTCCTGGAAGGCCGCCAAGAGGTAGTCGATCTCGTCATCGGCCAGGGCCAGGCCCAGTTCGCCATTGGCGGTCGCCAGGGCTTCCCGGCCGCCGCTTAGGATATCCACGCTGCCCAGGGGGGCCGGCTCGTGGTGGGAGAAGAGCTTGGCGGCGTCGGAGGCATTGGCCAGCACCGCCTCGGTCATGCGGTCGTGGAGCACCGCCTGGATGCCCTCATAGGCCGCCTCGGAGAGGGTGCCGCTCAGCTTGACCCGGTAGGCGATGCCCCGCTCCAGGCGGCGCACCTGGCTCAGGCCGCAGTTGCGGACGATATCGGTGGCCTTGGAGGACCAGGGCGACTGGGTACCGATGCGCGGCACCACCAGGAAGAGGTGACCCTCGCGGCCGCCCTCGTCCCGGGGGGCGCCATAGTCGAGCAGGCGCTCGAGCACCGCCAGCGCCTCGGCGCCGAGGTCGCCGTCGTGGTCGACGAAGTGCACATAGTCGGCATGCAGGGATTCGACCTCGGGCACCTGTGCACGCAGGGTGGCCAGCAACTTGGCATGACGGAAAGCGGAAAGGGCAGGCGCACCGCGCAGTTCGAGCATGTCGATCGAGCCTCTGAGAGATAGCGAAGAAATGGCAGGATTGGGGCCGCGGCTGGCGGCGATCTGGCGCACATGATACTGGAAAGCGGGGCATGGAAGAAATCCACGGGATGA
Organism: Halomonas sp. NCCP-2165; assembly: GCF_023708045.1. NCBI lineage: Bacteria > Pseudomonadati > Pseudomonadota > Gammaproteobacteria > Oceanospirillales > Halomonadaceae > Halomonas > Halomonas sp. NCCP-2165. The sequence continues at coordinate 12,801 of NZ_BRCY01000021.1, read as the reverse complement.
CAGCCCGTCCCGGCGCCGTTATGGTGGGGCGGTCCGAGGCGACCCCGATCCCCTATGCACCGATCCCTGGCTTCCCATCTCTGCCGCCACTGGCGGGGGTATCTGCTGCTCTGCTGTGGCCTGCTGCTGGCCCTGTGGCCGGCACACCAGGCCTGGCGACCCGATGCTCGGCTGGCAAAGATCCGCGAACGGGCCTTCCTCAGCGTGCTGACCCGCAACACCCCCACCACCTTCTACCAGGGCCGCCACGGTCCCGCCGGTTTCGAGTACGAGCTGGTCCGACGCTTCGCCGATCACCTGGGCGTCAGCCTGGACATGGACCCGGATCATAGCCTCCAGGAGGTACTCGACGGGGTGCGCACCGGCGGCGCCGACCTGGGCGCCGCCGCCCTGCCCCTGGCCCCGGCGCAGGAGGGGGTGATCTTCACTCGCCCCATCCTCACCCTGCAGCCGCTGGTGGTCTATCGCCGCGGCCTGCCGCCGGTGCGCGAGATCGATGACCTGCAACGCCTCTCCCTGGCCACCCTGCGCGGGTCCGGGACGGCCCTGGCACTGCGCGAGCTGCAGGCCGAGCTGCCGGCGCTGAGCTGGCTGGAGACCGGCGACCTGGAGGTGGCCGACCTGCTGCAGCGGGTGGAGACCGGCAGCCTCGATGCCGCCGTGGTCTACGCCCACCAGTTTCGCCTCAACCGCCTCTTCTTCCCGGGCGTGGAGCGCGGCTTCCCCCTCGGCGAGCCGCTCTCCATGGCCTGGGCCTTCCCCGCCGCCAATGGCCTGGCCCTGCAGCAGGCGGCCAATGCCTTCCTGGCGACCCAGCAGGACAACGGCGAGCTGGAGGCCCTGGTGGCCCGCTACTTCGGCCATGATGACTACCTGGAGTACGTGGGGGCACGGCGTTTTATTCGCCAGACACGGGAGGTACTGCCCGACTATGCGCCGCTGTTCCGCGAGGCGGCCCGGAACACCGGCTTCGACTGGAAACTGCTGGCGGCGCTCGGCTATCAGGAGTCCCACTGGGACCCGCAGGCCACGTCCCCCACCGGGGTGCGGGGCCTGATGATGCTGACCCTGCCCACCGCCGACGAGATGGGCGTGGCCGATCGCCTCGATCCGGCCCAGAGCGTCGACGGCGGCGCCCGCTACCTGCGCGGCCTCATGGAGCGCCTGCCGGAGAGCATCGTGGAGCCCGATCGCCTGTGGATGGCCCTGGCCGCCTACAACGTGGGACTGGGCCACCTCTACGATGCCCGGCGCATCGCCGAGCAACGCGGCGGTGACCCGGACCGCTGGACCGATGTGCGCGAGGCGCTGCCGCTGCTGCAGAAGCGCGAGTGGTACAGCCAGACCCGCTACGGCTACGCCCGGGGCGGCGAGCCGGTGATCTATGTGCGCAATATTCGTCGCTACTACGAGATCCTCGACTACGTGGATCGCAGCCAGCGGCAGTTCTTCCAGCTCAACGCCCGCCGCCCGGACAACGGCGACGACGATCTCCTCTTCGATACGGTACCGCCGGTGCTTTAATCACGCCGCTCGGCGAAGAACGCCTTGAGCAGGCGCCGGGCCTGGCCGGCCAGCCGCCCCCCCTCCACCACCACGCGATGGTTGTGCCAGGGCTGGGCGAAGAGGTTGGCCTTGGACTCCACCATGCCGGTCTTGGGCTCGGCGGCGCCATAGACCACCCGCGCCAGGCGCGCGTGGATGATCGCCCCGGTACACATCAGGCAGGGCTCCAGGGTCACATAGAGGGTGCAGCCATCGAGGCGATAATTCTCGAGTCGGGCCGCCGCCGCCCGCAGCGCCTGGATCTCGGCGTGAGCGCTGGGATCATGGCAGCCGCAGGGGGCATTGTAGCCGGCACCGATGATCTCGCCTTCGGCATCCACCACCACGGCACCCACCGGCACCTCGCCGGCGGCCAGGGCCTGGCGGGCCTGATCCAGGGCCCGATGCATGTAAAAGTCGTCGCTGCGCATGGCGGGGCTCTCGGGTATCCTTAACAACATAAAACAATCGTATGACGAGCCACCCTACCGCAGAGGATAGCGCCATGACCAAGGCACTGGACGACCTGGTCGCCCTGCTCGGCCTGGAGATGATCGAGGAAAACCTCTTCCGGGGCCAGAGTCAGGACCTCGGCTTCCCACAACTGTTCGGCGGCCAGGTGCTCGGCCAGGCCCTCTCCGCCGCCACGCGGACGGTGCCCGGCGAGCGCCTGGCGCACTCCCTGCACGGCTACTTCCTGCGCCCCGGCGACGCCAAGCGGCCGGTGGTCTATCAGGTGGATGCGGTACGCGACGGCGGCAGCTTCACCACCCGTCGGGTCACCGCCATCCAGAAGGGCCAGCCGATCTTCTTCTGCAGCGCCTCCTTCCATGGCGAGGAGCCGGGCCACCATCACCAGTTCGCCATGCCCGAGGTGGACGACCCGGACACCCTGCTGGCCCGGGGTGCCAAGCTCCTCGACTTCGAGGGCCACCCCATCGAGTTTCTCCACCTGCCGGAATCCGGGACGGATGCCTCGCGCCCGGTCCGCAAGCAAGTCTGGTTCCGCCTGGCCGGGGAGCTACCGGACGATACCGCCCTGCATCGCTACCTGCTGGCCTACAGCACCGACTTCAACCTACTGACCACCAGCCTGGTGCCCCATGGCATCGAATTCGGCGACCCCAGGCTGCAGATCGCCAGCCTCGACCACGCCCTGTGGTTCCACCACGACCTCAGGGTCAATGACTGGCTGCTCTACGATATGGACAGCCCCTGGGCCGGCGGCGCCCGCGGCTTCGCCCGGGGCAACCTGTTCGACCGGCGAGGACGTCTGGTGGCCTCCAGCGCGCAAGAAGGTTTGACGAGGATTCGCCAGCCCAAGGGGCAATAGCGGTTCCCGATACGTCCCGGGGCGCAGGGCCGGGCTAGCGATCCATCTCCTCTTCCGGCAACCAAGCCGCCAGCTCGCCCAGGGCGGTGGACTCCAGCAGATAGGGCTGGCGGCTGTGCAGGGCCCGGTCCCGGGTCTCCCGCAGCAAGCGGGCCGAGGACCAGCCGTCGACCTCGCCCCTGGCCGGGGGCGCCACCTCGGCCACATAGCCCCACAGGTGCTGCACGGCATTGCGCAACCCGCCCGGCGTCGGCGCGGTCAAGAGCCACTCCGAAAGCTCCTGCGCCAGCGTCGTCGGCAGCACACCGCGTGGCAGGGCCGCCACCTCGCGACCGATCTGCTGGTAGCGCCGGGGACTGCGCGCCATCACCGAATACTTGTGCTGACGCCAGAGGCCCTGTGCCTGTAGAGGAGGCGGCAAGCGGCCCGGGGTTCGCCAGCGCCGGGCGGCGGCCAGCCAGGCCAGTTGCCCGGCGACCCGTTGCGGATCGAGGCGCGCCTCGCCGGGTACCGGGGGGCCACTCGGCAGTAACGCCACACGCTCACCGCGCCCCCAGAGCTCCGCCGCCAACCGGGCGCGACCTCCCGGGGTCGTGCCTCGCGCATGCCAGGCCCAGAGCAGCTCCCGCCGATTGAGATAGGCCGGGCTCAGGTCCCAGGCTTCGACACACCAGATGCTCATTGGCGACCTCCCGCCGACGGGACACTACGTAGACTTATCGCTGATTCGATAAAAGTTACATATTCTACTGTACTGAAATCAGATATAACCCTTGTCCGCGTATCCCCCCTCGGTTCGGGAGATGCCGGAGCCTCCCCGAGTGCGCTGAAGGACCAGTGACATGCTCTCGAACCTGGATAGTTCACTGCTGGGTGCCCTACTGCTTGGCCTCGCCGCCCTGTTGAGCCTGCACACCAGCCTGCGTATCTCCATGGCCATGCCATCTCTGGTACTCTCCCGCCGTCGTCGGCCATGGCTCATCGCTGGCGCCGCCCTACTCGCCTTAGGCAGCCTGGGTCTGTACACGGCGGGGCGCTCCTTGCTGGCCACGCTACCGCCGAAAGCCGCGCTACTCGGCGCATTCTGGCCCCTGATGGCGGCCGCGATACTGGTCCTAGCCCTTTCCGGGCGCTCCCGCGCCTCGACCCCCGCTTGCCTGCTGGCCGGTGCGCTTCTGGGCAGCGCTCACCTCATGATGCATTGGTGGCTCACTCCCGGGTATGCCTTCTCGCCCTGGCTGGCACTCCCGCTGGCACTCCTTACCCTGCTGCTAGGCAGCCTGACCTGCTACAGCCTGCGACTGACCCGAGGCGCCATCTTCAAGGAGCGCCTGCAGCTGGGAGGGCTCGCCCTGATCTTGCTGGCACTGCAGCCGAGCCTGGGCCTGGCCCTGATTCCCCCATCCCCACACGCCTCCTCACCGCTGCCCCTGTTGAGTCTCGCCATGGGGCTCAGTGGCGGGGCTCTGCTGACGTTGATGATGCTACGCCTGGAGCAGCACCTACTCGGTAAAGAGTCCCTGCACCACATGTCCAGCGAGCGCCTGCGCCATATCGTGGCATCCTTGGGGGATGGCATCCTTCTGCTGGACGACAAGGCGCGTATCCTGATGTGCAATGATACCCTTGCCGACCTTGTTGGACGGCCTCAACAGGCCTTGATCGGACAACCCGCCAGCCACTGGATAACCGCGAACGAGGCCAGTCTGCAACGCTGCCTGTCTCGAGCCGATGACCAGGATCAAGGCTCGCATGAGGTCGATATCCATCACTGCGACGGCGATACTTTTCCCGCCAGGATTGCTCTGCGCCGAGTCTGCTACAGCCACAGTGGGCGTCGTCACTATGTCGTGACCGTGACCGATATCCGAGCCCAACGCGCGGCTCAGAGCCGCATTCAGCAACTGGCCTACCGGGACTCCTTGACCGGCCTTCCCAACCGCCTGGCGCTGATGGAGCAACTGCTACAGCGCCTGGAGCGAAACGAGAGCGGCACCCTGCTGCTGCTGGATGTGGATGGTTTCAAGGCCCTCAACAATACCCTGGGCCAATCCATCGGCGATCAACTGCTCTGCCAGCTGGCGGGGCGACTCAAGGAATGGGTCGCCGACAAGCGCTTAATAGCCAGAATCGGCGGCAATGAGTTCGCCCTGCTTTTCCCGGGGCTTGGAGGCCAGGAGGCCGTGGACGCCGCCCAAGCCATACAGGATACCCTCAACGATACCTATCGCTTGGCTGGCCACCGCTATCTCTGCCGCCTCAGCGCCGGCCTCGCCGGCTTCGAGGTCGCCGATGGCGACGAAGCGGCTCTAGTGCGACGCACCAGCCTGGCCCTGACCGAAGCCAAGAAGCGGGGAGACTCCAGAGTACAGAGGTTCGATCCTGCCCTGGAGCAGGCCCTGGAAGGGCGCCTGCGCCTGGAGGTGGAGCTACGCCAGGCCATGACGGGCAACCAACTGCGCCTCTACCTGCAACCGCTGGTGGATCACCAGGGTCAACTGGTCGGTGCCGAAGGCTTGATCCGCTGGCAACATCCCGAGCGAGGCCTGGTACCGCCGGGACACTTTATCCCCTTCGCTGAGGAGACCGGGCTGATCTTGAGCCTCGGCCAATGGGTCATCGAGGAGGCCTGCCGCCGCCTGGGCACCTGGGCCACCACTCCCCACCTGCGCCAGCTGCGCCTGTCGATCAACATCAATGTCCAGCAGCTGCAGCAACCCGACTTCATCGAAGAGGTCTCGGCTAGCCTGCAGCGCCACGCCGCACCGGCTCAACGGCTGACACTGGAGCTGACCGAAAGCCTGCTGATCGATGAAATTGACTCGGCAGCCGCCACACTGGCCGGCCTGAGCAGACTGGGGATCAAGTTAGCCCTGGACGATTTCGGCACCGGCTACTCGGCTCTCGCTTATCTACAGCGCCTGCCCCTGGATATTCTCAAGATCGACCGCACCTTCGTGCAGCGCCTCGGCGAACAGCCGGAGACCCTGGCCATCACCCGGACGATTCTGCAGCTGGCCGAGGCGCTATCGCTCGAGGTCGTGGCGGAAGGCATCGAGACGCCGGAGCAGTATCTCGCCCTGGAAGCGTTAGGCTGTCGCATCTTCCAGGGCTACCTCTTCGGCCGTCCCCAGCCCCGGGAGGCCTTCGAGGCCCTGGCCAAGGGCAAGACCGCTGCCTATGCTCTCGAAGCGCCGGTGGGCCGCGATAGCTCAGTCGGTAGAGCAACTGATTTGTAATCCGTTGCAAGGCTTCCCCGTGGGATGCACACTCCAATGACACAGGGAGAATCTAACCGAATGACCCTTTAGGAGGGTGTAATGAGAGACCTGCGAGCGGTGCTAGGTGCCTCCCTGCTGAGTGCCATATTGAGTGGCTGTGCCGTCTACGCTGACGGCTATGGTGGTAGCTACCGCTACGATCCCCATCGGTCGGAGGTACCCAGTGGCCATCTACCACCACCGGGAGAGTGCCGGATCTGGTATCCGGATCGGCCCGAGGGACACCAGCCACCACCAGGACCATGCCATGAGCTGCGCTACCAGGTCCCCCCAGGAGCCAAGCTGATTCGCGGCTGAGTCGCCTTCAAAGGTGGTCGACAAAGTGACGACACCCGGGGCAACCACTGGCAGGAATTGGCAAGGCTGCCCAGGGTCTCGTAATCAGTAGGTCGGCGGTTCGACTCCGCCTCGCGGCACCAGCGCGCTCAGGCATGCACCCTGGGCAGCTCGTCCCAGCGGGTGGTGTAGCGGTCGCTGCGATTGGCGCAGCGCAACGCCCAGCCGCTGTCGTGGCGCGGCAGGCCCAGTCGCACCGTATCACGGCCCAGTTCCCGATTGACCCGGTCGAGGGTCGCCATCAGCCGGCGACGCCGCACCGTCTCGGCGCTCTCCTCCGCCAGCAGCCGCTCCTGAGGCGCCTCTGCTTCCACCAGCTCCATCAGCATCACTCCGCACTTCTGGTAGCGATAGCCTTCCCGATAGACGGCCGCCAGGGCCTGCCGAGCGGCCCGCAGCAGCTCGCGGGTGTCATCGCTGGGTGCCGCCAGGGTCACCAGGGCGGCATTGTGGTAGGCGCAGCGCCCCACCTGGAAGGGAGCGGTACGCAGGACGACCCGGACGACCTGGGCCAGGCTGCCCTGGCGTCGCAGCTTCTCGCCGGCCCGGGTCACGTGCTGGCGCAGCGCCTCATGAAGCTCATGGGCCGCCGTAGTGGGTCGCCCCAGGGAGCGTGAGACCAGCAGGTGTCGACGGGGCGTGTCCAGGTCATCCATCACGATGGCAGCATGGCCGCGCAGTTCCCAGACGATACGCTCCATCACCACCGACAGGGTTCGGCGAATCCGTGCCGGCTCGGCCTGTCGCAGGGCCCAGGCGTTATCGATCCCCAAGGCGGCCAGGCGCTCGCCGCTGCGTCGTGCCACGCCCCATAGCTCGGCCACCGGCAGCGCCTCCAGCAGGGCTCGGGTAGCCGGTGCCTGAGCGTCCAGATAACGAACGCCGCCGCCGTGCTTGGCCAGCCGATTGGCGAGCTTGGCCAATACCCGGGTCGGCGCCAGCCCGACACTTACCGGAATGCCGGTCTCGCGGCGTACCCGCTCGTGGATCTCTCGGGCCAGGGCCTCGGCCTCCGGCGGGCCGAAGCCACTCAGGTCGAGGAAGCTCTCGTCGATGGAGTAGGGCTCCACCGCCGGCGCCAGGGTCTCCAGTACCTCGTTGACCCGCCGAGACATATCGCCATAGAGGGCGTAGTTGCTGGAAAGCAACATGCACTGGCGGCGCAGCGCCGGCGGGATCAAATGTACCGGCGCGCCCATGGCGATACCCAGCGCCTTGAGCTCTTCGGAACGAGCCACCACGCAGCCGTCATTGTTGGAGAGCACTCCCACCGGACGTCCTTCCAGGGCGGGAGCGAAGGCTCGCTCGCAGCTGACATAGAAGTTATTGCAGTCCACCAGGGCGATCATCGGCGGCCTCCTTACGGCATCGACGCAGGCTGGCTGACGGCGTGCGTCCGGGCACTGATCACTGGCCCCCGGGCAGGGCATGCACCACATGAGTGACCACGCCCCAGACCCGGCAATCGCGTCCCGCCAGGGGAATCGGCGGAAAACCCGGGTGGCTGGCCACCAGGCAAGGCCCCGCCTCTCGCTGCTCCAGCCGCTTGACGGTGAGCTCCCCCTCCAGGGCGACGATCACCACCCGGCCGGGGCGTGGCTCGAGACTGCGATCCACCACCAGCAGGTCACCATGGTGAATACCGTCGCCTCGCATGGAGTCCCCCTCGGCGCGGACGAAATAGGTGGCGCTGGGGCGCTTTACCACATGGGCATGCAGATCGAGTTCGGTATCGAGGTGATCATCGGCGGGACTCGGGAAACCGGCCCGCACCCGGCAGCCCAGCAGGGGCAGCGGCGGCATACCGGACTCGGGACGAGCGCGCCTGGGCATGGATAGAGACATATCGCCTCCCGGCAAAGATACTGTATATAAACACAGTATCTTACACTGATTCGAGGTTCGCAACTGTTGCTACCGTCCAAGGCCCGTTCACGGAAGCCTCGTCAGGGGCACCTCCTCGCGGCTAAGCTGTCAGAGAAAGCGTCGTCATCGCCGAGCGCTGACGCCATTGCCCTTCGGGCGCCACCCAGGGCCCCGACTCAGGAAGGAGACGCTCATGGCACCCCTAGAGTATTTCGCGATTGGATTAGCCGCGGCCGGCATTCTCGCCATGGTCGCTCACGCCCATAGTCACCAACGGCGTCCGGCACGCCAGACGGTACGCATCCAGCCGCCGCGCCCCCAGCCACGCCGTCCCCGGCCCTAACCCCTCACCTCGGCCCGGCGCCGGCTCGGCGAGCCCATCCCGACGCCGGCCACCGAACTCTGGCTGCTGACCCACCCCGGCCTGCGGCGGGGGACGCGAATCCGAGCCTTTGTGAAGTTCATCGCCACGCCCCTGGAACGGTGGGGCGCGGCGACAGCCACGCCTCGCGGACAGGCCCCCTGGCACGATCTATCCTGAGAACGAGCCCCCTCCGGGGCGGCCGGGAGGCGCTGATGACGGAAGCCGAATTTCGAGCCCTGGCCCTGGGCCTGCCCGGGGTCGTGGAACATGCCGAGCAGGATCACCCCGACTACCGGGTCGGCGGCAAGATCTTTGCCCGCCTGGGTTACCCCGAGGCGAGCTGGGCCACCCTATGGCTGCCCCCCGAGGCCCAGGCCGAGATCGTCGCGACCAACCCCGGGACCTTTCGCCCGGCCCCCGGTGACACTCCCGGCCAGACCCGGGTGCGCCTGAGCGAGGCGCCCCATCCCCGGGTCCGCGAGGCCCTGATCGCCGCCTGGCGGGACAAGGCCCCGCGGCGTATCCGCGATCACTTCCGCGACCCGTTCTGAGCGTCAGTATGCCCTGAGCGTCTGGCGATCGGCTTCGCGATGAAGGCCCACGGCTACCGCCCCGACGGCCCCCGGCGAAGTCAGCGCCGGTCGATGGCGGTCGCGCCGCGTTCTGGTAGCATCTTGCCACCGAGGCATGACCGGGAGACGGCATGAAACTGATCCTGAGCCGCAAGGGCTTCGACTCCGCCGCCGGCGGCGTGCCGAGCCCCATCCTGCCGGATGGCCGGCTGCTGGCCCTGCCGATTCCGGATGCCGCCTCGACGATTCGTTATGACGATATCGCCGTCGATGGCGCCCCGCTGGCGAGCCTGGTCACGCCACTGACCCGCGGCAAGGTCGGGCCCGGGGACGGCGCCCACCTGGATCCCGACCTGATCGCCGACATGCTGCCCCGGGCGCCCGGCTGGCGACCGATCTTCGGCCAGAGCGGCCAGGCCCAGGGCCACCTGCGCAACCAGGGAGTCGGCCCCGGGGACCTGTTCCTGTTCTTTGGCCTCTTCCGGTGGGTCGAGCGCCACGCCACCAGCTGGCGCTGGGTACCCGGCACGCGGCCCTGCCACGCCATCTGGGGCTGGCTGCAGGTCGAGTCGCTGGTAGCGGTGGATCAGGCCAGGGAGGACGACTACGCCTGGGCGCACTATCACCCCCACTTCCGGCGCCGACCCGATCCCAATAACCTGCTCTATCTGGCCCGCCGACGCCTCGCCCTGCCGGGTCTCGACGCGGCGCTGCCCGGCGCCGGCACCTTCGCCGGCCTGACGCCGGAGCGACGCCTGACGGCCCCCGAGGCGGATCGCGTCTCCCAATGGCGGCTGCCCGCCTGGTGCTATCCGGGCGAAGACCGCCCACCCCTGAGCTACCACGCCAATCGCCAGCGCTGGCGAAAGCATGCCGCCCATACCGAGCTTAGCGCGGCGGCGCGGGGCCAGGAGTTCGTGCTCGACGGCGACGCCTACCCCGAGGCCCTGCCCTGGGCCGGCGAGCTGATTCGTCGCGGCGGCTAAGTATCCGGTCGCGCGCCCTCTCCCCCGCCCTTGCCTCGGCACCTGGGCGGCGTGGGCTACTCCGCCTCCAGGCCGTCGAGCAGCTTGCCGAGCAGCCGACTCAGGGTTTCCTGCTCCTCGCGGCTCAGGGCGGCGAGCAGGCGCGCCTCGTTGGCCACATGCCGGGGAATCAGCCGATTCATCAGCGCGAGTCCCTCGTCCGTCAGCGAGACCAGCACGCCGCGGCGATCCTCGGGGTTGGGCGAGCGCCGAATCCAGCCCGCCCGCTCCAGGCGGTCCAGGCGATTGGTCATGCCCCCGGAGGAGATCATCAGCGCCTCGAACAACTGGGTCGGCGTCAGCGCATAGGGGGCCCCGGCGCGGCGCAGCGAGGCCAGCACATCGAACTCCCCCGCCTGCAGATCATGCGCCTTGAAGAAGGCGTTCAGCCGCCCCTGGGTGATCAACTGGCTGGTCTTTAGATAGCCCACCACCTCCATGGGCAAGAGGTCCAGCTCGGGCAGTTCACGCTGCCACTGGTTTACCGCCTGTGTCACTCGGTTCATCGATCGGCCTCGTCGCGCTTGCCAACTATTAATCTCGATACTAAGATACTTTTCGAAAAGTCACTCGATACAAAGATACTTTATCACGAGCTACAGGAGCCGAATGATGACCAAGGTCAACGTCCAGCACAAGGGATCCCCTCGCCCCGGCCTCCAGGCGCTCGGCTGCCTGCTGCTGGTGGGTAGCTGCCTCGCCCTGTCGCTGACGGTCGCCAAGCTGGCCGACGATGCCGGCGCCCCGCGAATCAGCTTCCTGATGGTCGCCATGGCCGGCGCCGGCCTGGTACTGATGGGCCTCGCCGCGTTACGCCGGCGGCCGCTGGCCTTCGACCGCCGTGCCCTGGAGTATTCCCTGGTGGCCGGTGCCCTGCTGGCCCTGCCCAACGCCCTGGCCTTCGTGGCCATCCGCCATGTGGGCGCGGGCTTTATCTCGCTGAGCTTCGCCTTCCCGATCCTGATCACCTGGGTGCTGGCCGTCTGCCTGAGGCTCGAGCGCCTGCGGCTGCTGCGCTTGTCGGGGGTGGTACTGGGTCTCGGCGGCGGCCTGGTGCTGGCCGCCGCCAAGGCCGGCGGGATGAACGCCGCCCCGGGTTGGGCCCTGCTGGTGATGGCCATGCCACTGGTGATCGCCCTCGGCAATATCTACCGCACCCTGCGCTGGCCCGAGGGCGGCTCGCCGCTCTTCCTGGCGGCACTGATGCTGCTGGGCGGCGCCGTCACCCTACTGCCCCTGTCGCTGGCCCTGGAGCCCGGTCAGTTGCCGGTGCTGTTCAGCCGTGAGGCCGTGCTGCCACTGCTGGCGCTGGAGGCCACGGTCTTCACGGTGCTCTACCTCTTCTATTTCGTGCTGCAGAAGCTCGCCGGCCCCGTCTACCTGAGCCAGATCGGCGCCGTGGCGGCCGTGGTGGGCACCCTGATCGCGGTACTGGCCCTCGGCGAAGCACCGCCTCCCAACCTGGGTCTGGCCGCCCTGCTGGTGGTCGCCGGTAGCCTGCTGTTCCAGCGCGGCGCCCGGGCCGCCGCCCTCCCCACCGCGACAGCGACGACCTGAAGACGCCCGCGCCCCCTCCCACACGACCCCAAGGAGTGATCATGACCCTTATCGACGCCCTTAACTGGCGCTACGCCGCCAAGCGCATGACCGGTGCCAAGGTGCCCCCCGCCCAGCTCGAGCGGATCCTCGAGGCGGTGCGCCTGGCGCCCTCCTCCTACGGCCTGCAGCCCTATTCCGTGCTGGTGATCGAGGACCCGGCACTGCGCGAGCGCATCCGTCCGCTGGCCTTCGACCAGCCGCAGATCACCCAGGCCTCGCACCTGCTGGTGTTCGCCGCCTGGGCGAGCGTCTCGGCGGCCGAAGTCGACGACTTCCTGCGCCTGACCGCGGCGACACGGGGCCAGCCCCTCGCCGAGCTGGCGGGATATCGAGAGGCCATCCTCGGCACCGTCCAGGGCTTCCCCACCGCGGAGGCACGTTTCCAGTGGGCCTCCCGCCAGGCCTATCTGGCGCTGGGCACGGCACTGGCGGCGGCGGCCACCGAGCGGGTGGATGCCTCACCCATGGAGGGCTTCGATCCGGCGGCGCTGGATCAGTTACTGGGGCTCGAGGCGCGTGGCCTGCGCAGCACCGCGCTCCTCGCCCTGGGCTACCGCGATAGCGAGGCCGACCGCCACGCCGGCCTGGCCAAGGTGCGCTGGCCCCGGGAGCGGCTGTTTATCCCGCTGCCGGCCGGCTAGCTGTGATCTCTCGGTAGGTTGTTCATCCGGAGCCGACCCGGAAAACTGGGGGTGCGAACCAAACCAACCTCCAGGAGGCCCGGATGAACACCCATAAGAATGCCCGTCTCACTCCCCATGGTCGAGCCCTGCTGGTCCGCCGAGTCCTCGAAGAAGGGCTTCGCCCCGAGGAAGTTGCCCAGGCGCAAGGCGTCAGTGTGCGGACCGTCTACAAGTGGGTACGCCGCTTTCGTGAAGCG
>NZ_BRCY01000020.1:0-73446 GCF_023708045.1 Halomonas sp. NCCP-2165 | reverse complement strand
TCTCCAACCCCCGGGAGAAGCGGGGGATCCCGGGTGGACGCCCCGAGGGCTGTGGACGAATGCGCCTCTCGTCACCAGGCCCCGCCCAGCTTCCCCACCGTTTCCGGGCACTTTTCCCACACCCTTTTCTAGGAGCTAGACCTCTGATGTGAAATGACTAATATCGGTTATCCACAAATCTTTTCCCCAGTATTAATAACAACATCATTTAAAAGGGCTAAATTATTATAATTGAGTGCACTAACGTGCCCCGAACCACGCAGCCCTCCCCTGCCGGTACGCTGCCCCCCCGTCGTGGCGCAGTTTCTTCGCCCCAGCATCGCGGAAAAATTGCACCGGGGCGGCGAATTCTCTAGAATTCCCGGTCTTGACCCGAAAGCTCCCGCGTAATCCGTCGGGGAAACCGGGCCGCTACTCTGACGTTCAGTCCAACCAACCACGTGGGAATCGAGAGTTATGAAACGCACCTTTCAACCGAGCGTTCTCAAGCGCAAGCGTGTGCACGGCTTCCGTGCTCGCATGGCCACCAAGAACGGTCGTGCCGTCCTGGCGCGCCGTCGCGCCAAGGGCCGTAAGCGTCTGAGCGCCTGATCGCGGATCACGCGTGTCCTGTCAGGGCTTTCCCCGGCGGCTGCGGCTGCTGACGGCCGGGGACTATCGACATGTCTTCGACCATGCGGACTTCAAGGTCCATGGCAAGGGGCTGATGGCCCTGGCAAGGCGCAATGACCTCGGTCATGCGCGCCTCGGCCTGGTCTTCAGCAAGAAGAATGTGCGTCGTGCCGTCGATCGCAACCGCCTCAAACGGCTGGTGCGCGAGTCGATTCGCCTGCAGCAGCAGCGTCTGCCCGCGGTGGATATCGTGGTCCTCGCTCGACGCGGGGCCCATGAGCTGGACAATGCCACCCTGCATCGCCAGCTTCACGGCATGTGGCGCCGCCTCGAAAAAGACGCTCGCAAGATGGCGGTCGACGCCACAGGGTCCTGACCTGACACCGCCGCTGTCGCCGTAACGGTGACACCTTCAGCCTGCCTCCGGCAGGCTTTCGTGTGTCTCGGAGACGGCGTGCTCACACCTTCATCACCCACCGGGCAGGATCCCCATGGACGTAAAACGACTACTCCTACTGATTCCATTGGCCGTGCTCGCCTATCTGCTGATCGTGCAGTGGAATCAGGATTACGGTCAGGCTATCCCCGAGCCTACCGCCCCCACCATCACCCAGAGCGGTGAAGCCGTCTCCCCCGGCGATGATGGCCTGGCCGTGCCGACGGCGCCTCGGGCGAATGCCATCGATGGCGAGATGCCGGAAGCGCCAGGCGCCCAGGGTAGCCGCCGCGACCTGATCGCCGTGACCACCGATGTGCTGGACCTGCGCATCGACCCCCAGGGAGGCGATATCGTCTATGCCGCCCTGCCCCAGCACCGCCTGACCCTGGATTCCGACCGCCCCTTCGTGCTGCTCTCCGATAGCGAGGCCCGCAGCTATGTGGCCAAGTCGGGCCTGCAACTGGAAGGTCACCAGGGACGCATTCGCTTCACACCGGAGCAGACCGAGTACCGCCTGAGCGAAGAGGCGGATCGCCTGGAAGTCGATATGCGTGCCGACGTCAACGGCGTCGCGGTGCTCAAGCGCTTCACCTTCGAGCGCGATAGCTATGCGGTGAATGTCAGCTACCACCTGGCCAACCAGGGCGAGGCCCCGGTCACCGCCCGCTTTATCGGCCAGCTGGCCCGGGACAATAGCCCCGACCCCACCAGCGGCGTGGCCATGGGCATGAAGTCCTACCTGGGCGCGGCCTTCTCCACCCCGGAGACCCGCTACGAGAAGGTCGACTTCGAGGATATCCAGGAGGGCAACTTCGCCAACCAGGATGCCCAGGGCGGCTGGGTCGCCATGATCCAGCACTACTTCGTGTCCGCCTGGGCCCCCAGCCAGGATCAGCAGAACCTCTACTACGCCACCACCGATTCCCGCGATCGCAACGTGGCGGCCTTCGCCGGCCCCAGCCAGACCCTGGCCGCCCAGGGCGAGGCGACCCTCGCCGCGACCCTCTACCTGGGACCCAAGGTACAGGAGCGCATGGAGGCGATCGCCCCCAACCTGGAGCTGACCGTCGACTTCGGCTGGCTGTGGTTCCTGGCCAACCCGCTGTTCTGGCTGCTGGACAATATCCACGACGTCCTCGGCAACTGGGGCTGGTCCATCGTGGTGCTGACCCTCTTCGTCAAGCTGGTGATGTGGCCGCTCTCCGCCAAGGCCTACAAGTCCATGGCGCGGATGCGCAAGCTGGGCCCGGAGATGCAGCGTCTCAAGGAACTCTATGGCGACGATCGTCAGAAGATGTCCCAGGAGATGATGAAGTTCTACCAGAAGGAGAAGATCAATCCGCTGGGGGGCTGCCTGCCGATCCTGGTGCAGATGCCGGTATTCATCGCCCTCTACTGGATGCTGCTGGAGTCCGTGGAGCTGCGCCACGCGCCCTTTATGTTCTGGATCCAGGATCTGTCGATGAAGGATCCCTTCTTCATCCTGCCGATCCTGATGGGCGCCTCCATGTTCGTGCAGCAGATGCTCAACCCGGCGCCGCCGGACCCCATGCAGGCCAAGATCATGAAGATGCTGCCCATCGTCTTCACCTTCTTCTTCCTGTGGTTCCCGGCCGGCCTGGTGATCTACTGGGTGGTGAACAACATCACCTCCATCGCCCAGCAGTACGTGATCACCCGCAAGATCGAGAACGACCCCACGATCGGCAAGGGCATGAAGACCAAGGGCTAGTCCCCGGCTTCGCGACCGATACGTCCCAGACCCCCGCCCCGGCGGGGGTCTGGCGTTTCTGCCCCACCGCCACGACAATAGCCCCATCGCCGCAAGGAGCCCGACATGTCCACCACGCCGCTCTATACCCAGGACACCATCGCCGCCCTGGCCACCCCCCCGGGGCGAGGCGGGGTGGGTATCATCCGCGTCTCCGGCCCCCTCAGCGCCGCCCTGGCGGAGGCCATCCTGGGGCATTGCCCCCGCCCGCGCCACGCCCACTACGGCCCCTTCCGGGGCGCCACGGGCCAGCTCGACGAGGGCATCGCCCTCTACTTCCCCGGGCCTCACTCCTTCACCGGCGAGGACGTCCTCGAGCTCCAGGGACATGGCGGCCCGGTGATCATGGACCTGCTGCTGGAGCGCTGCGTCCAGTTGGGCGCACGGCTGGCCCGCCCCGGCGAATTCTCCGAGCGTGCCTTCCTCAACGACAAGCTCGACCTGGCCCAGGCGGAGGCCATCGCCGACCTGATCGACGCCAGCTCCCGGGCCGCCGCCGAGAACGCCCTGCGCTCCCTGCAGGGGGAGTTCTCGGCCCGGGTCGCGACCCTGGTCCAGCGGCTGATCGAACTGCGCATCTATGTGGAGGCGGCCATCGACTTTCCCGAGGAGGAGATCGACTTCCTGGCCGACGGCAAGGTCGCGGAGATGCTCAAGGGGGTCGGCGACGAGCTGGCGTCGGTGCGCGGTGCCGCCGGTCAGGGTGCGCTGATGCGGGAGGGCATGAGCGTGGTGATCGCCGGGCGCCCCAACGCCGGCAAGTCGAGCCTGCTCAACGCCCTCACCGAGCAGGAGACCGCCATCGTCACCGATATCGCCGGCACCACCCGGGACGTGCTGCGGGAGCATATCCATATCGACGGCATGCCGTTGCATGTCATCGATACCGCCGGCCTGCGCGACACTCCCGATGCGGTGGAACAGATCGGCGTGGCCCGGGCCTGGGACGAGATCGAGAAGGCCGACCGGGTGCTGCTGCTGGTGGATGGCACCACCACCGAGGCCACCGACCCCATGGCCATCTGGCCGGAGTTCGTGGCGCGCCTGCCGGATCCTTCGCGGCTGACCCTGATTCGCAACAAGATCGATACCAGCCGGGAGTCGCCGCAACTCGACTTATCCACAACCCCGCCGGTGATCCGCCTCTCCGCCAAGACCGGCGAGGGTGTGGATAACCTCAAGGAGCATCTCAAGGCGGTGATGGGCTATAGCGCCACCACCGAGGGGCGCTTCTCGGCCCGGCGGCGCCACCTGGACGCCCTGGATCGCGCCGGGGAGGCGCTGGAGAACGGCGAGGCCCAGCTCCATGGCCACGGCGCCGGCGAGCTGCTGGCGGAGGACCTGCGCGAGGCCCAGCAGGCCCTGGGCGAGATCACCGGCGAGTTCAGTGCGGATGACCTCTTGGGGGAGATCTTCGGCAGCTTCTGTATCGGCAAGTGAGCATATCACCCGGCCCCGCTTATCGTCGGTTGCTCTCGCCATCGGCTCGCTTAACCGACCTGCGCGCTCCGGATCGACGCCTTCTACTCGGGTAGCCACCAGTCCGCCCGATGGCGGGCCGGGGCGCCCCAGATGGCGGTGACCTGGCTCATCGCCTCCTCCACCGCCTGATCGAGTCCCCAGGGCGGATTGAGCACCAGCATGCCGCTGCCATACATGCCGTGGCGTTCCGCCCCCGGCTCCCTGAGCCGCACCTCGCTGCGCCAGACCTTGCGCAGGCCGGTGCTCTTGAGCCCCTCCAGCAGCTCCTGGTGACGCCCCGCCGGCAGCAGCGGGTACCACACCGCCACCACCGCATGGCGCGCCTTGCGCCCTACCCAGGCCAGGGTCGCGACCAGGTCGCGATACTCCTCCTTGAGTTCGTAGCTGGGGTCGATCAGCACGCAGAGCCGGGGGGTCGCCACCGGCAGCAGGCGCTTGAGCCCCGCCAGGCCATCGCCATGCACCCGTCGCACCCGGGCATCCTCGCCGGCCCGCTCCAGGTGCCCGAACTCGCCGGGATGCAGCTCGAAGAGGCTGAGACGATCCTGAGCTCGCAGCCCCGCGCTCAACCACCGGGGCGAACCGGGATAGTGAGTCAGGTCATTGCCCGGCTGTGCCTCGGCCAGCTGTGCCAGCCAGGCCTTGAGGGCCCCCGAGGCGACGCCGCGGGCGCGCCATATCGGCTCGACTCCCTCGCGGTGCTCCTGGAGCTTGCGGGCCTCCTCGGCGTGAAGCGGATAGTGCCCCCGTCCCGCATGGGTATCCACATACGTAATAGCCGATTCTTTACGTAACAGGCGATCCCGCAGCGTAACCAGGAGCAGGTGTTTATGCACATCGGCGAAATTGCCGGCATGGTAGGCGTGTTGATAGGCGAGCATGACGATTTCCATGAAAAGGCCCACGGAATCGCTTCCATGGGCCGGGATGCCGAGGGGCCAGCGAGGTTACATCTGCTGCTGCATCGGACTCAGGGTGATCTCGACGCGGCGATTCTGGGCACGCCCCTGCTCGGAGGCGTTGCTGGCCACCGGCATGGTTTCGCCATAGCCCATCATATTGAGCCGATACATGGCCACGCCGCTCTGGGCCAGGTAGTTGCCCACCGCCTGGGCACGGCGCTCGGAGAGCCCCTGGTTGTAACGATCATCCCCGGTGCTGTCGGTATGGCCGGCGATATTCACCCGGGTGTCGGGGAAGTCGCGCAGCACCTGGGACACGTCGTTGAGGGCGGAACGCGCGGTGGGGGTCAGCTCGCTGGAGTCGAAGCCGAAGGTCACGCTGCTGGGCATGTTGAGGATGATATCGTCGCCGCGGCGATCCACCTCGATACCGGTACCCTCCATGCTCTGCCGCAGTTGTGCCTCCTGGCGATCCATATAGGCGCCGATTCCGGCCCCGGCGGCGGCCCCCACGGCGGCGCCGATCAGGGCGCGATCGCGACGGCTGGTGCTGCCGCTACCGCTCAGGGCCCCGGCGGCGGCGCCCACGGCGGCCCCGATACCGGCACCGCTCAGGGTGCGGTTACGGTCGGTCTGTGAGCCGTAGGGATCGGTGGTGGCACAACCCGCCAGCAGCAGTCCGGCTGCCAGGGGGTAGGCCAAACGAAGCATCTTGGGCATAACGTAACTCCTGAACGTCGTGGAATGGCTAAGGATCACTCCTCGAGGGAGGCCAACAGCTCATTCAAGAATAATAGACCCTGAGGCGAGGCTTGCAGGCGGGCGTCATCTTCCACGAGAAGTCCAAGATTGCGGGCCCGCGCCAGGCGCGTCTCCAGGGTCGCCCGGGATAGACCACTATGCGCCTCCCAGAGTGCCATGGGCACCCCCTCGGTAAGGCGCAGGGCATTCATGGCGAACTCCAGGGGCAACTCCTCCGCCGCGATACGGCGATGGCCGGCGACGAAGCCCCGCGGGTCTTCCCGGCGCCGCAGATAGGCCTCCGGCTGGCGACTCTTCCAGCGCCGCTCGATGATCAGGCCATCGCCCTGCGGCGTCGCCCGGCTCAGCTTGCCATGGGCGCCGGCGCCGATGCCCAGGTAGTCGCCGAAGCGCCAGTAGTTGAGGTTGTGCCGGGCCCGACGTCCGGGGCGCGCGTAGGCGGAGATCTCGTAACGGGCGAGGCCGGCGGCCTCCAGGCGTTCATGGCCGGCATCCTGGATCGCCCAAAGGGCCTCCTCCTCCGGCAGCACCGGCGGCCGCGAGTGGAATTCGGTATTGGGCTCCAGGGTCAGCTGATACCAGGAGAGGTGGCTGGGCGAGAGCGCCAGGGCCCGGTCGATATCATCCAGGGCCAGCGCCGGGCTCTGCCCCGGCAGGCCATGCATCAGGTCGATATTGAGGTTGTCGAAGCCCGCCGCCCGGGCCTCCCTCACCGCTCGCTCGGCCTCCAGGCCGCCATGGATCCGCCCCAGGGCCTGGAGCTGGGCGTCCTGAAAGCTCTGTACCCCCAGGGAGAGGCGGTTGATGCCCGCCTCGCGATAGGCGGCGAAGCGCGCCTGCTCGAAGGTACCGGGATTGGCCTCCAGGGTGATCTCGATATCCGCGGCCCAGGGCAGCGCCTCGCCCAGGCGGGTCAGGAAGCGCCGGTAGAAGTCCGCCGACATCAGGCTGGGGGTGCCGCCGCCGATAAAGACGCTGACCAGCTCGCGTCCCGCCACCAGGGGCAGCTCCGCCTCCAGGTCGGCGAGCAGCGCCGCCAGGTAGTCGTCCTCGGGCAGGCTGGCCCCGGCGCCGACCCCATGGGAGTTGAAGTCGCAATAGGGACACTTGCGCACACACCAGGGCACATGCAGATAGAGCGACAGGGGCGGCAGGGGACGACTCATCCGCGCAGCCGCTCCACCAGCTCGGCCATGGCTCTGCCGCGATGGCTCAGGCGGTTCTTCTCCTGGGCCGCGAGCTCGGCGGCGCTCATGCCGGCGCCCCGGGGCCAGAACAGGGGATCATAGCCGAAGCCCCCCTCGCCCCGGGGATGGGCCAGGATCTCGCCCTCCCAGCACGCCTGGACGATCAGCGGTACCGGGTCCTCGGCGTGGCGCAGGTAGACCAGCACGCACCAGTAGCGGCCACTGCGCTGGCCCTCCGGTACCTCCGTCAGGGCCTCCAGCAGCTTGCGGTTGTTGCGTTCATCGCTCTTCGGCTCGCCGGCATAGCGGGCCGAGTAGATCCCCGGCGCCCCCTTGAGGGCATCCACCTCCAGGCCCGAGTCATCGGCCAGGGCCGGCAGGCCGCTGATTCGGCACGCCTCCCGGGCCTTGAGCAGGGCATTCTCCACGAAGGTCAGGCCGGTCTCCTCCACCTCGGGGACCCGGAACTCGGCCTGGGGCCGCACGCGAAAGCCCAGCGGCGCCAGCAGGGCCTCGAACTCGCGCAGCTTGCCGGCGTTACCGCTGGCCAGCACCAGGGACTGGGGTTCACTCATTCACTACTCCTAACATGGCTTATCTCGTGGTCAATCGACCTCGCCCACCGCATGGCCCATAGGTTGGCGAATCAGGCTGACCGCTCGGTCAATCGACCTCACCCACCGCATGACCCATAGGCTGGCGAATCAAGGAGACCGCTCGGTCAATCGCCGCTGGCATCTTCCCAGCGGCCCGACTAGGTCAATTCACCTCACCCACCGCATGACCTATAGGCTGGCGAATCAAGGAGACCGCTCGGTCAATCGCCGCTGGCACGCCAGCGATCCTACCCAATCAATCGACCTCGCCGACCGCATGGCCCATATGCTGGCGAATCAAGGAGACCAGGGTCTCGCTGGCATCCGCGGCCGTGGTATCCAGATGCACCAGATGACAACGCTCCTCCTCGGCGAAGGGCTCCCGGGTGGCCAGCTGTCGCTCCAGTACCGCCAGGCCCGCCTCGGAGGGGTCGCCGCCGCGGCGGGTGCGCTTCTCGATGCGCCGACGCAGAGTCGCCTCGTCGGCCTCGAAGCTGACGATCAGTTGCGGCAGGCCGCGGGCCTCCGCCTCGTGGCTCAGCAGGTCCCGCTGCCAGCGAGCCAGGCAGGTGGCATCGATGCACACCGGCAGCCCCGCCTCCAGCAGGGTGCCGGTCAATCGGGCCAGGCGCCGGTAGGTGCGTCGGGTGGCCTCGGGGGCATAGAGCTCCACGTCGCTGCCGCGGCTATCGGCCAGGGGTGCGAAGCCGTAGAGGCGCTTGCGCTCCACGTCGGAACGCAGCCGCACCGCGCCCAGGCGGCGCACCATCTCGCCGGTGAAGCGGCTCTTGCCGCTGCCGGAGACCCCGGCCCCCAGCACCAGGTAGGGGAAGCGGAACTCCGCATAGCCCTCGGCCAGGCCCAGGTAGTGATCGATCTCGGCCAGTACCGCCTCGCCCTCGTCGCCACCGACCTGTTCCAGGCGCAGCGCCGCCACCTTGACCCGCACCAGGGCCCGATAGAGCTTGTAGTAGCCCAGGGCCCTGACCAGGCCATAGTCGCCGGAGAGCTCCAGGTAGCGATTCAGGGCATGGTGGGCCAGGGCGCGCTCGCCGCGGGCCTCCAGGTCCATCAGCAGGAAGGCCAGGTCACAGCCCACGTCGCTCCAGCGCAGCGCATCGTTGAACTCGATGCCGTCGAAGAGCAGCGCCCGCCCCCGGTGCCGCACCGCGTTGCCCAGGTGGATATCGCCATGGGTCTCGCGCACGAAGCCCTGGGCATGGCGTTCGGTCAGGACCGGTGCCAGGCGCGCCTGAGTCTCCTCGACCAGGGCCTGGAGTCGCTCCAGGCGAGCCAGGCGTGCCTCCCCCGGCAAGCGTGGGGCGATCAGGGTGAACTCCCGGGCGAGGATCTCGGCGGTGGCCTCGGCTCCGCCCAGGGGATCGTCCGGGGCGATGCGCGCGGCGCTCTCGTGGAAATCCACCAGTTGATCGATCAGGTCATCGATCAGCTCCAGGGAGAGGCTGCCCTCTTCCTGGAGGGTGCTGAACAGGTGGCGATTGCTGAACTGGCGCATCTTCACCGCGTACTCGAAGGGCGCGCTGGCATCATCGACCCGCGGCGCCTCCGGGGTGCCGGAGATGGGCACCGCCGCCAGGTAGAGGCTGGGCGCGAGGCGCCGGTTGAGGCGCACCTCCTGCTCGCAGAGCCGGCGGCGCTGCTCCAGGGTCGAGAAGTCGAGGAAGCTACCGAACTCCAGCGGCTTCTTGATCTTGTAGGCGTAGTCACCGGTGAGCAGGATCCACGAGATATGCGTCTCGTGGACCTCGACGCCCGTGACGTCATGGTCATAGCAGGCCGGGTCCCGCAGGGCCTGGATCAGGGTCTCGCTCACCGTGACACCTCCTGACGACGGGTTAGCGCTGGGCCAGCCGGGCGAAGGCCCGCTCGGCGGCATCCAGGGTGGCCTGGATGTCCTCCGCAGTATGGGCGCTGGACATGAAGCCCGCCTCATAGGCGGACGGCGCCAGGTAGACGCCCTCGTCGAGCATGGCCGAGAAGAAGGTGCGGAAGGCCTCGGCATCGCAGGCGGTGGCCTGGGCGAAGTTGTCGACCCGGGACTGGCCGGTAAAGAAGACCCCGAACATGCCGCCGGCACGCTGGGTGATCATCTCGATGCCGGCCGCCTTGGCGCGCGCCTCGAGGCCGCTGCAGAGGGTCTCGACCCGCTGGGCCAGGGCATCGTGGAAGCCGGGCTCGCGCACCTTGGTGAGCAGGGCGATGCCGGCGGCCATGGCCAACGGGCTGCCGGAGAGGGTGCCGGCCTGGTAGACCGGGCCCAGGGGCGAGATCTGCTCCATGATCTCGCGCTTGCCGCCGAAGGCCCCCACCGGCATGCCGCCGCCGACGATCTTGCCCAGGCAGGTCAGGTCCGGGGTGATGCCGTAGTAGGCCTGGGCGCCGCCCAGGGCGACCCGGAAGCCGGTCATCACCTCGTCGAAGATCAGCACGCTGCCGTGACGGTCGCAGACCTTGCGCAGCCCCTCCAGGAAGCCCGGCAGCGGCGGGATGCAGTTCATGTTGCCGGCCACCGGCTCGACGATGATGCCGGCGATCTGCTCGCCCAGCTCGGCGAAGCACTGTTCCACGGCATCCAGGTCGTTATGGGGCAGGGTGATGGTGTGCTCGGCCAGGGAGGCGGGCACCCCCGGGGAGCTGGGCTCGCCATGGGTCAGGGCCCCGGAGCCGGCCTTGACCAGCAGGGAGTCGGAGTGGCCGTGGTAGTCGCCCTCGAACTTGACGATCTTGTCGCGGCCGGTATAGCCCCGGGCCAGGCGGATCGCCGACATGGTGGCCTCGGTGCCGGAGTTGACCATGCGCACCAGCTCGATGCTGGGCAGGATCTCGCAGATCAGGTCCGCCATGGTGGTCTCGATGGCGGTGGGGGTGCCGAAGGAGAGCCCCAGGTCGAGGCGCTCGCGCACCGCGCCCAGCACCTCCGGGTCGGCATGGCCGGTGATCATGGGCCCCCAGGACCCCACGTAATCGATATAGCGCTGGCCCTCCACGTCGAAGAGGTAGGCGCCCTGGGCGCGCTCGATAAACACCGGCGGCCGCTCGAGGCCCTTGAAGGCACGCACCGGCGAGTTGACGCCCCCGGGGATATGACGGCAGGCCTGTTCGAAGAGCTGTGCGGAGGTGGTCATGGATGCCTCTCGTGATGAAATTGTGGATAACTATCTGGATAGTGCGGATAACTTTCGTGAGCAGCCTGTGGATAAGCGCTTAACCGGCGCTCAGCCGCCGATTCAGGTCGCGGACGCTGGCCTCGATATCGGCGGCGGCGAAGACCGCCACCACCGTGGCCAGCAGGTCGGCGCCGGCACCGCGGGCCACGCCGATGGTCTCGGCGTCGATGCCGCCGATGGCCACCCGCGGCAGGCCGATGGCCTCGGCCTCGCCCAGCAGGTCGAGCTCGGCGGGGGGCGCCTCGGGCTTGGTGCGGGAGGCGAAGAAGCGCCCGAAGGCCACATAGCTGGCGCCCTCCCGGGCGGCCCGCTCGGCGAGGGCCAGGCGACCGTGGCAGGTGGCGCCGATGATCGCCGCGGGTCCCAGGCGCTCCCGGGCCTCGGCCAGGGCGCCGTCGCCCTGGCCCAGGTGCAGGCCGACATTGGCATGACCCTCCCGGCGCAGGGTGGCGGCCAGGGCGGTGTCGTCGTTGATGATCAGCGGCACCTCGTGGTCGCGGCACAGGGCCGCCAGGGCCCGGGCCTGACGCTGGCGCTTGTCGGCCTGCGTCGACTTGTCGCGGTACTGGAGCAGCGCCAGGCCGCCGCGCAGGGCCGCCTCGCAACCGGCCAGCAGGCGCGCGTCGTCGGGCAACAGCTCGGCATCGGTGATCGCATAGAGGCCACGGGCCCAGCTAGGGTTGTGCATAACTACTCCGCCGTCAGGGTCCAGTCGGGGTGGCGCCACAGGCGCCGCGGCAGGGTCTGGGCCTCGCCGGGGCGCCAGCCATGCTTGAGGGCCTGC
This sequence comes from Halomonas sp. NCCP-2165, assembly GCF_023708045.1. Classification (NCBI taxonomy): domain Bacteria; kingdom Pseudomonadati; phylum Pseudomonadota; class Gammaproteobacteria; order Oceanospirillales; family Halomonadaceae; genus Halomonas; species Halomonas sp. NCCP-2165. The sequence continues at coordinate 61,723 of NZ_BRCY01000020.1, read as the reverse complement.
CAGGTGACGTCCTGGGCCTGCTCGCAGGCGCCGGCCAGGGGTTCGCCCACCGCCAGGCGGGCCGCCAGGGACGCCGCCAGGGTGCAGCCGGAGCCGTGATAACTGCCGGCCAGGCGCGGCCACTGCCATTGGCGATCATTGTCCGGGGTATGCAGGGTGTGGACAACCCTGTCCGGGGGCTGTCCCGGCTCGGGGCTGTCGGTGCCGGTGACCAGGATCGCCTGGCAGCCCAGGGAGAGCAGCTCCACGCAGCGCTGGGTCTCGTCCTCGAAGCCGGGACCGGCCAGACGCGCCAGCTCGTCGCGGTTGGGCGTCAAGATATCCACAAGGGGTAGCAGCCGCTCGCGGAAGGCATCCACCAGTTCGGCCGTGGATAACTCTCGGCCGCCGCCGGCCCTGAGCACCGGATCCACCACCAGGGGCACCCCGGGGTGGCGCTTGATCACGTCCACCACCGCGTCCAGGGCCTCCAGGCTGGCCACCAGGCCCACCTTGATGGCGGCCACCCGAAATTCGCCCAGGGCCCCCGCCATGGCGCGAATCTGCTCGCCGGGACAAGGCAGCACCGCCGCCACGTCGGCGCTGTTCTGCACCGTCAGGGCGGTGGGCACGGTCAGCGCCCAGGCGCCGCAGGCGGCGATGGCCTCGCTGTCGGCCACCAGGCCGGCGCCGCCGCTGGGGTCGTGGCCGGCCAGCACCAGCACCACCGGCAACTCACGGGTCTCGCTCAAGGTCGCCATCAGAACGGCTTCACCACGGCGAGGATCACCACCGCCAGCAACACCAGCACCGGCAGCTCGTTGAAGACCCGGAAATAGCGATGGGACTTGTCGCAGGTGCCGGCGGCCAGCCGCTTCATATGCGCCAGGCAGACATGGTGATAACCCACCAGCAGCACGATCAGGGTCAGCTTGGCATGCAGCCAGCCCTGGCTCAGCCAGCCGGGCACCAGGTAGAGCATCCAGCCGCCCAGTAACAGCACCGCGATCATCGAGGGGGTCATGATGCCGCGGTAGAGCTTGCGCTCCATCACCAGGAAGTAGTCGATGGCCTGGCGATCCCCCTGATCCCGGGCCATGGCGTGGTAGACGAACAGACGCGGCAGATAGAAGAGGGCGGCGAACCAGGTGACCACGGCGATCAGGTGCAGGGCCTTGATCCACGGATACATAGCGACTCCAGCAGGGGGTGGGGACGACCTCAGCGCGGAGGCCGGAAACGGTAGTAGAGCTCGATGGCTTCGCGGGTGATGATACCGGAAATCCGCCGCCCGGGTGGCGCCACCGGATTCTCCACATAGAGCGCATCCACGTCGTGCTGGTCGAGGCGCTGGAAGGCCTCGGAGAGGGTCGCCTGCACCGGGATGGCGGCCATGTCCAGGCGCTGGCCCGGCACCTCCAGCAGGTCGATCTGCGCCTGGTCGGCCCAGCGCGGATCGAGCAGGGCCCGGGCCAGGTCCGCGGCCTTGAGGGCCAGGGTCGGCTTGTCACCCGTGGAGCGGCGAATCACGATCCAGCTCGGCTTGTGGTCCAGCAGGGCCTGGGCCTCGTCGTGGGTGACCTGGCGCAGGGTCACCGCCACCCGCGCCTCCATGACCGCCGGTACCGAGACCCGGGAGAGGGCCTGCATCAGCGGCTGCTGCAGGGGGTGCAACCCCTGGCGGGTGAGGGTCACGAAGAGGCCATCGCAGCGCCATGACTGGCGCGCCGTCAGCCCGGAGATCACCACCGCCAGCATCCCCGGCAGGATGATATTGGGGTTATGGGTCAGCTCCAGCAGCGCCATCAGCGCCGCCAGGGGCGCCTGGAGCACGGCGCCCATCATCGCCGCCATGCCCAGCATGGCGTAGAGCCCCGGATCGGCGGCCGCCCCCGGCCACAGCCAGACGCCCAGCAGGCCGCTCAGGGCCCCGGCGGCGGCGCCCACCACCAGCACCGGCCCGATGATGCCGATGGGCACCCCGCAGGCCAGGGTGAAGGCGGTCAGCAGCAGCTTGCCCACCACCAGGGCCAGCAGCACGTCCAGGGCCAGCTCGCCGTTCAGCGCCAGGGCCAGGCTGTCGTAGCCGATCCCCTGCACCTGGGGGTACCACCAGGCCAGGACAGCGGTGGCCCCCCCGGCCAGCAACAGGCGCAGCCAGAAGGGCAGCCCCGCCAGGCGCTCGCCGCTGCGGGCCACGCGGATAAAGGCCCCCGCCAGCAGGCCGATGACCAGGGCGGTGACCACGATCCAGGGCAGATTGGTCAGCGATTCCAGGCTGAGGATGGGCACCTGGAAGGCCGGTTCGGCGCCATACACCAGTTGGGCCACCACCGCGCCCATGGTCGAGGCCAGGATCACCGGCATGAAGCCGGTGATGGTGTACTCCATCATCACCACTTCCATGGCGAAGATGACCCCGGCGATGGGGGTATTGAAGGAGGCGGAGATGCCCGCCGCGGTGCCGCAGGCCACCAGCACCCGCAGGCTGTTGTGAGGCAGCCGCAGCAGCTGGCCGATGCCGCTGGAGGCGGCGGCCCCGAGGTGAATGGCCGGCCCCTCGCGCCCGGCGGAGAGCCCGCCCAGCACCGCCACGGCCCCCACCCACCACTGGTTCAGCCAGTTGCGCAGCGGAAAGCGGCCCTGGTGCTGACTCAGTCGCTCCACCACATGGCCGACCCCCAGCTTGCGGGCCGCCGCCGGCTGACAGCCGAGTCCGGCGCCGATCAGCGCCACCGCCAGCAGCGGCAGCAGGGCCCGCAGCCAGGGCTCCAGGGTCTCGAAGGCCTCCACCCCGCCGGCCGGCATCAGCGCCAGGGCGCCGCCCTCCAGCAGCAGACGAAAGGCCACCATCACCCCGCCGGTCAATAGCCCCGAGACCAGCCCCAGCACACAGAGCTGGGGCAGGGCATCGACGCTGGCCAGCTGGCGGCGGAAGGCCTCGAGGCTGGGGCGGGGCAGGCGGAGTCGCGGCAAAGGAGGGCCTCTAGGAGTGGGGTAGGCGTCCCTAGAGATGTATCATAAAGGCAGGCTTTCGTCAGATTCGGTCAAGAAGGAGTGCATCGTGATCAAGGTTGGTATCGTCGGCGGCACCGGCTACACCGGCGTCGAGCTGCTGCGTCTGCTGGCGCAACACCCCCAGGTCGAGGTGACCCTGATCACCTCCCGCTCCGAGGCGGGCGTCGCGGTCAGCGACATGTACCCCAACCTGCGCGGTCACTATGACCTGGCCTTCAGTGAGCCGGATCCCGAGCGCCTGGCGGCCTGCGATGCGGTCTTCTTCGCCACGCCCCATGGAGTGGCTCACGCCCTGGCCGGCGAGCTGCTGGCCCGCGGCACTCGAGTGATCGACCTCTCCGCCGACTTCCGCCTCAAGGATGCGGAGGAGTGGGCCCAGTGGTATGGCCAGCCCCACGGCGCTCCGGAGCTGCTCGAGGAGGCGGTCTATGGCCTGCCGGAGGTCAATCGCGAGGCGATCCGCGACGCGCGCCTGATCGCCGTGCCGGGCTGCTACCCCACCGCCGTGCAACTGGGCCTGCTGCCGCTGCTGGAGGCGGGCCTGATCGATGCCCAGCACGTCATCGCCGACTGCAAGTCCGGGGTCACCGGTGCCGGCCGCGGCGCCAAGGTGCCCTCGCTGCTGGCCGAGGCCAGCGAATCCTTCAAGGCCTACGGCGCCAGCGGCCACCGCCACCTGCCGGAGATCCGTCAGGGCCTGACCCAGGCCGCCGGACAGCCGGTGGGCCTGACCTTCGTGCCTCATCTGACGCCGATGATTCGCGGTATCCATGCCACCCTCTACGGGCGCCTCGACGGCGAGCCGGGTGATCTCCAGGCGCTGTTCGAGAAGCGCTTCGCCGAGGAGCCGGCGGTGGACGTGATGCCCGCCGGCAGCCACCCGGAGACCCGCAGCGTCAAGGGCAGCGATATCTGCCGCCTGGCGGTGCACCGCCCCGGCGACGGCGACACCGTGGTGGTGCTGGCGGTGATCGACAACCTGGTCAAGGGCGCCTCCGGCCAGGCGATCCAGAACCTCAACCTGATGTTCGGCTTCGACGAGATGGCCGGCCTCGGCGCCCCGGCCTTGATGCCCTAAGCCCCCGAACACCTGAGTTATCGCCATGAATGAATGTGGGGCGCCGGGGGCAGGTCGGAGCAAAGCGTCTTTTTCAGGGGTGAGGAAGGCCCTTCCGAACGGGTAGGCCATGGATGGCCTACCCCGGCCCTGCAAGCGAAGCAGGATGCGAGAGCGACGCAGGAAAAAGTCGAGCGCCCAGGGAAGGGTTCACAGCGTCTTTGCGAGCCCTGCCCCCGGGACAGCCCCACGCCACAGCACTTGATGATCGACAAGCCCTGGTGTTATCCAGCAAAAGTTGACCCTTTTGCTGGGGTTTGTGGATAATGGGGGGTCTATTCACCGGCAGGAGTGCGTCCATGAGCGGAGCCGAATCCTTCGAGCCAGCCTCCTTTACCCCCAAGCCCATGCTGCTCTCCGAGGGGGCCCAACGCCGCCTGCGTGCCCTGATCGCCGAAGAGGACAACGACGCGCTCAAGCTGCGGGTCTATGTCACCGGCGGCGGCTGCTCGGGGTTCCAGTACGGCTTCGACTTCGCCGAAACGAGCGACGATGACGACACCCTGATCGACTTCGACGGCGTCAGCCTGGTGGTGGATCCCCTCTCCTACCAGTACCTGGTGGGCTCCACGGTGGACTACGAGGAGGGCCTGGCCGGCGCTCGCTTCGTGGTCAAGAACCCCAATGCCACCAGCACCTGCGGCTGCGGTGCCTCCTTTATGGTGTGAGTCCTCACCAACCGCGAGCCACGAAAAACCCTCCCGCGCCCCCGGCCGGGAGGTTTTTTTATGGCCGCTTGACGCCTTCCCGATATCTCGTCATGTTGAATGGGTGTGTTCCATCAATAACCGAAATAACGGGGAACCCGATGAACAAGCTGCAACGTGCCTCTCTCGCCGCCGCCCTGGGCGCCGGCCTCGCCTTCTCCACCAGCGCCTTCGCCGAGCTGCCACAGGTGCGGGTGGTCACCGACCCCAGCTTCGTCCCCTTCGAGATGATGGATACCGAAACCGGCGAAATGGTCGGCTTCGATATGGACATCATCAATGAGGTGGCCGAGCGGGCCGGCTTCGAGGTGGCGCTGACCACCATGGAATTCAACGGCATCATCCCGGCGGTACAGACCGGCAGTCAGGAGATCGCCATCGCCGGCGTGACGATCACCGAGGAACGCGCCGAGATCGTCGACTTCTCCGATCCCTACTACGATTCCGGCCTGCGCATCATGGTGCGTGCCGACAACGACGGCGTCGGGTCCCTCGAAGACCTGGCGGGCATGACCGTGGCCACCAAGATCGGCTCCACCAGCTATGACTTCCTCCAGGAGAACCTGGGCGAGGATACCGAGATCACCCCCTACCCGGGCACCTCGGACATGTACATGGCGCTGCTGGGGGGCAACGTGGACGCCGCCTTCTATGATGCGCCCAACGTGGGCTACTTCGCCCAGACCCGCGGCGAGGGCCGCACCAAGGTGGTGGGCCCCCTCTACGAGGGCCAGCAGTACGGCATCGTCTTCCACCAGGGCAGCCAGTGGGTCGAGCCGGTCAACCAGGCGCTGGCCGAGATGCGCGAAGACGGGACCTACGACGAGATCTACACCAAGTGGTTCGGCGAGGCGCCCAGCGCCGAGGAGTAAGGGCTCCTGATGCCGCCGCCGGCCCGAGTGCCGGCGGCTCAACCGGCGGGGCCGGGCGGCCATGCCTCCCGGCCCCGCGCCGTTTCCGTTAGTCGGAGAGACGCTTGTGGAAGTCAATTTTCAGTTCGACTGGTCAGCCGCCTTCGGATCGATCCCCCATCTACTGCCCGGGATCCCCTGGACCCTGATGATCTCCTTCGGCGGCCTGGCCATCGGTTTCGTGATCGGCATCGTCTTCGGCCTGATGCGCATCAGCTCCTCCCGCTGGATGCGCCTGCCCGCCGTCTTCTATATCGAGGTGTTCCGCGGCACCCCCATCCTGGTCCAGGTGCTGTTTATCTTCTATGGCCTGCCACAGCTGCTCGGCGGCCCCATCAACGCCCTGACCGCCGGGATCGCCGCCATCGCCGTCAACTCCGGGGCCTATATCTCCGAAGTGGTGCGCGGCGGGGTGCAGTCCATCGAGCGCGGCCAGCGCGAGGCCGCGCTGTCCCTGGGCCTGTCGCGTACCCAGGCGTTCCGCCATGTGATCTGGCCCCAGGCCTTCCGGCGCATGATCCCGCCGCTGGGCAACCAAGGCATCATCAGCATCAAGGATACCTCGCTGTTCTCGGTGATCGGTGTCGGCGAGCTGGTGCGCCAGGGGCAGATCTATATCGCCACGACCTTCACCGCCCTGGAGGTCTATCTGATGGTGGCCCTGCTCTACCTGGCCATCACCTGGAGCCTTTCCCTGCTGCTGCGCGTGCTGGAACGCCGCGGCCTGGTCGGACAATAAGGGACCCCATCCATGACAGAGAGCCAACACGAGTCCCAAGCCATCGTGCGCATGCGCAAGCTCAACAAGCATTTCGGCAGCCTGCATGTGCTCAAGAATATCGACCTGGAGGTCATGCCCGGCGAGGTGGTGGTGATCATCGGCGCCAGTGGCTCCGGCAAGTCGACCCTGATCCGCTGCATCAACGGCCTGGAGGAGTTCCAGGACGGTCATATCATGGTGGATGGCAAGGACCTGCTGCCCCACGGCAAAGGGGCCCAGGCCCTGCAGCGCATCCGCACCGAGGTGGGCATGGTCTTCCAGCAGTTCAACCTCTTTCCCCACCTCTCGGTGCGCGACAACGTCACCCTGGCGCCCCTCAAGGTACGCGGCGTCTCCGCCGCCCAGGCCGACGAGAGCGCCGAGCGCCTGCTCGACCGGGTGGGCATCCGCGATCAGGCCGACAAGTACCCCAGCCAGCTCTCCGGGGGCCAGCAACAGCGGGTCGCCCTGGCCCGCGCCCTGGCCATGGAACCCCGGCTAATGCTCTTCGACGAGCCCACTTCGGCCCTGGATCCGGAGATGATCGGCGAGGTACTGGATGCCATGCGCGAACTGGCCCGGGAGGGCATGACCATGATCATCGTCACCCACGAGATGGGCTTCGCCCGGGAGGTGGCCGATCGGGTCATCTATGTCCACAAGGGCGAGATCGCCGAGGAGGCGCCTCCCGAGCGCATCTTCGATTCGCCCCAGGATGAACGCACCCGCGGCTTCCTGGCTCGGGTGTTGAAGCACTAGGGCCGACCCTGCACGGCCATCATCGGTCACCTTCGACGGAAAAAAGGCCTGTCGGCTTATCGACAGGCCCTTTTTTTTCCTGTGGATAGAATTTTTCGACGAATGCCCCCAGGGCCCGCCATGCCGGGCCTGGCACGCGATTCGGCGACTGTTGACCACCGCGGGCGCAAGTCGGGTAGGCGGCGGTGGAAAAACGGTGCACCAGTCACGCTGTGCATAAGTGGGGCTTTCATCCACAGCCTCGAAGGGGCTTGTTCGCAGCCTCCCACGAGCTTCTCCCGAGAATCGTCAACACGGTAACCTGTTGATAAGAAAATTGTTTACTCGCTTATCCCCGGATTTTGTCCACACCAATAGACACAACAGCAACAGAACTTCTCTTTTATCTCTCTTCTTTAATAACTAGTTAGGGAGTGAGATCGGGAAAGGCCGACGAGGGTGTGCAAAACCCCTGACGGTTACCCACAGGGGGTTTATACTGTGCGGCTGATTTTCTGCTCCGAGCTCTACTGCGGCGCCGCCGGCGCCATTCGAGGTGCAACGTGGATTACCCCGACCGCTTTGACGTCATCGTCATCGGCGGTGGCCATGCGGGAACCGAAGCCGCCCTGGCCTCCGCCCGCATGGGCTGTCAGACCCTGCTGCTGACCCATAACATCGAGACCCTGGGTCAGATGTCCTGCAATCCCGCCATCGGCGGCATCGGCAAGAGTCATCTGGTCAAGGAGATCGATGCCCTGGGTGGGGCCATGGCCCTGGCCACGGACCTGGGTGGCATCCAGTTCCGGGTGCTCAACGCCCGCAAGGGCCCCGCGGTGCGGGCGACCCGGGCCCAGGCGGACCGGGTACGCTACAAGGCGGCGATCCGCGGCCTGCTCGAGAACCAGCCCAACCTGACGCTCTTCCAGCAGGCCGCCGGCGATCTGCTTGTGGATAACGACACCGTGCGTGGGGTGGTCACCGAGACCGGTATTCGCTTCCACGCCGAGAGCGTGGTGCTGTGTACCGGGACCTTCCTGGGCGGAGTGATCCATATCGGCCTCGACCAGAGTCGCGGTGGCCGCGCCGGGGATCCCCCCTCCAATGCCCTGGCCCAGCGCCTGCGCGCCCTGCCCTTCAACGTGGCGCGACTGAAGACCGGTACCCCGCCGCGCATCGATGCCAAGAGCGTCGACTTCTCGGTGCTCGAGGCCCAGCCCGGCGATACCCCGACCCCGGTGATGTCCTACCTGGGCAGCCGCGAGATGCATCCCCGCCAGGTGGATTGCCATATCGCCCATACCAACGAGCGCACCCACGAGATCATCCTCGCCAACCTGGATCGCTCGCCGATGTATTCCGGGGTGATCGAGGGCGTCGGACCGCGCTACTGCCCGTCCATCGAGGACAAGGTGCATCGCTTCGCCGACAAGGCGAGCCACCAGGTGTTCGTCGAGCCGGAGGGCCTGGATACCCACGAGCTCTACCCCAACGGCATCTCCACCTCGCTGCCCTTCGATGTGCAGCTGCAGGTGGTGCGCTCCATCAAGGGCCTGGAGAACGCCCATATCACCCGGCCCGGCTATGCCATCGAATACGACTTCTTCGATCCCCGGGACCTGAAGCACTCCCTGGAAACCCAATTTATCCACAACCTCTTCTTCGCCGGGCAGATCAACGGCACCACCGGCTACGAGGAGGCCGGCGCCCAGGGCCTGCTGGCGGGGCTCAATGCCGCCCGCCGCGCCAAGGGGCTCGAGGCCTGGTGGCCACGCCGCGACGAGGCCTACCTGGGGGTGCTGGTGGATGACCTGATCACCCTGGGCACCCAGGAGCCCTACCGGATGTTTACCTCCCGGGCCGAGTACCGGCTGCTGCTGCGGGAAGACAACGCCGACCTGCGACTCACCGAGACCGGCCGCGACCTGGGCCTGGTGGACGACGCCCGCTGGGCCGCCTTCGCCACCAAGCGCGAGGCGATCGAGCGCGAGAGCGCGCGCTTGCGCGCCAACTGGGTACAGCCGGGTAGCCCGGCCGGCGAACGCCTGGCGGAGAAGACCGGCAAGCCCCTGCCCCGGGAATACAACCTGATGGACCTGCTCAAGCGCCCGGAGCTGGAGTACGCCGACCTGGCCGGGCTGCCGGGCATCGAGGGCGAACCGGTGGCAGACTCCGCCGTGGCCGAGCAGGTGCAGATCCAGGCCAAGTACCAGGGCTATATCGATCGCCAGCAGGCCGAGATCGACAAGCTCAAGCGCTTCGAGGCCACCCGCCTGCCGGCGGATCTCGACTTCGACCGGGTCGAGGGGCTCTCCAACGAGATTCGCCAGAAGCTCGCCGCGGCGCGGCCGGCGACCCTGGCCCAGGCCGGGCGCATCTCCGGGGTGACCCCGGCGGCGGTCTCCATCCTGCTGATCCACCTCAAGAAGCATCGTCTGCTTCAGGAGAGCCAGGCGGTGAATCAATGAGTCAGACCCTGACACCGACCATCGAACGTCGCCTCGATGAGGGCCTCGCGCGGCTCGAACTCGCCGTCGAGCCGGCCCAGCGCGACCAACTGCTGGCCCTGCTGGCGCTGTTGCACAAGTGGAACCGCGCCTATAACCTCACCGCGGTGCGCGATCCGTTGGCCATGGTCTCCCGCCACCTGCTCGACAGCGCCGCGGTATTGCCCTGGGTGCGTGGGCCGCGGCTGCTCGATGTGGGCGCCGGCCCCGGCCTGCCCGGCCTGGTGCTGGCGATCCTGGCGCCGCAGCTCGAGGTGAGCCTGCTCGACAGCAACGGCAAGAAGGTGCGCTTTCAACGCCAGGCCGTGCTGGAATTGGGGCTGACCAATGTCACCCCGGTGCAGGCCCGGGTCGAGGCGCATCGGGACGCGCCCTTCGATCAGCTGATCTCCCGGGCCTTCGCCAGCCTGGCCGACTTCGTCACCCTCACCGAGGGGCTGCTGGCCGAGGGCGGCGAGTGGCTGGCCATGAAGGGCCCCGCCGCCGACGAGGAGCTGGAAGCGCTGCCTCCCGGCGTCCGCCTGAACGCGCGCCATGCGCTGGCGGTGCCCTTCGACGAGAGCCAGCGGCAGCTGCTGATCCTGCAGCGCCACCCGACCACCTAGGCCGCCTGTCGGGCGGGCCGTCAGACGCAAGGAAGTCGCTCGTGACCAAGATCATCGCCTTGACCAACCAGAAGGGCGGCGTGGGCAAGACCACCACGGCGGTCAACCTGGCCGCCAGCCTGGCCGCCCTGGATCGCCGGGTGCTGCTGGTCGATCTCGATCCCCAGGGCCATGCCACCATGGGCAGCGGCGTCGACAAGCATGAGCTGGAGGGAAGCGTCCTGGAGGTGCTGCTGGGGGACAAGGGCGCCGCCGAGGTGATTCTCGACTGTCCCGAGGCGGGCTACGGCCTGCTGCCCGGCAACGGCGACCTGACTGCCGCCGAGGTCGACCTGCTCGAGCGGGACGAGGGGCGCGAGCGCTGCCTGCTGGATGCCATCGCCCCGGTGGCCGGCGAATACGACGTGGTGCTGATCGACTGCCCGCCGTCGCTGAACATGCTCACCGTCAATGCCCTGACCGCCGCCGACGGCGTGATGATCCCGCTGCAGTGCGAGTTCTATGCCCTGGAGGGGCTCTCGGCGCTGCTCGATACCGTCGATCAGATCAAGGAGAGCGTCAATCCGAGCCTGGCGATCTTCGGCATCCTGCGCACCATGTACGATGCCCGCAACGGCCTGACCCGGGACGTCAGCAAGCAGCTGCTCGACTACTTCGGCGAGACCCTGCTCAAGACCACCATTCCGCGCAACGTGCGGGTGGCCGAGGCGCCCAGCCATGGCCTGCCGGTGACCAAGTATGCGCGTCTCTCCCGGGGCAGCCAGGCCTATCGGGTGCTGGCCAAGGAACTGATTCGTCGCCTGTCGCTGTGAGGAAACGCCGATGACCCGTAAACGTGCCCTGGGGCGCGGCCTGGATGCCCTGATCGGTGCCGGGGCCCGCCGCCGCGAACTGCTGGAAGAGAGCGCCGAGTCGATGGAGCTCAACGGCGTCGAGCCCGAGTTGGATGCCGCCGCCGGCGAGCGCCTCGAGCGGCTGCCCCTGGGGCAGCTGACGCGGGGCAAGTATCAGCCGCGTCGCGATATCCAGCCCGAGGCCCTGGAGGAACTGGCCGACTCGATTCGCGCCCAGGGGGTCATGCAGCCCATCGTGGTGCGCCCCATCGGCGACAAGCGTTACGAGATCATCGCCGGCGAACGGCGCTGGCGCGCCGCCCAGCTCGCCGAGCTGGACGTGATCCCCGCCGTGGTCCGGGAGGTCAGCGACCAGGTCGCCCTGGCCCTGGCGCTGATCGAGAATATCCAGCGCGAGAACCTCAACCCGGTGGAAGAGGCCCTGGCGCTGAAGCGGCTGCTCGACGAGTTCGAGCTGACCCAGCAGCAGGTTGCCGATGCGGTGGGCAAGTCCCGGGCCCAGGTGGCCAACCTGCTGCGCCTGCTGGCCCTGGACCCGGAGGTGCAGACGCTCCTGGAGCGGGGCGACCTGGACATGGGCCACGCCCGGGCCCTGCTGGCCCTCTCCGGTGCCAGGCAACGCCAGGCCGCCCACGAGGTGGTCAACAAGGACCTCACGGTGCGCGATACCGAGGCGCTGGTGAAGCGCCTGGTCAATGGCGAGCCGACCAAGCCCCAGCGCGAGGCGCCCTCCGCGGACGTGACGCGGCTGGAAACGCAGCTCGGCGAATTGCTCGGGGCCCCGGTGAAGATCCAGCATGGCCGCAGCGGCAAGGGACGCCTGACGATCCGCTACACCAGCCTCGATGAGCTGGACGGCATCCTGGCGCATATTCGCTAACCCATTAGCAGCCTACTTTTATCGAAAACTCGCCTTTTGGTCGTAAGCTGGCGCGAAAACGTGAAAAATCGCTCCGGCTTTGGTTGAAGCCGTCATGGCGCTTCCCTATAATCCGCGGTGGTTTGCCCGGCCACCGGGGAACGGGTCGAGGGCCGACGAATCGCTACCCTCGACGGCAGTCAATGTAAGGGCATGTCATGCATAGGGCCGCGCAGTCTCGGCGACGATCACTCCCCGTGGGCGGCCTGATAGGCGCCCAGCTACTGGTCGCCGCCGCCCTGGTAGTGGTCTCTGCCCTGCTGTCGGGAGGCGCCGCGGCGCTCTCCGCCCTGAGTGGCGCCACCATCTGTGTGGCAGGCAACGCCTATTTCCTGTGGCGAGCCTCGCGTATCCGCGGGGGTCGCCAACCGCGCCGCATGGTCAATAACTTCTATCGTGCGGCGGCGGGCAAGTTCGGTTTGACGGTGGCATTGTTCGTCGCTGCGTTCGTGCTAGTGCCCCCCTCAAACCCGGCTTTATTTTTTGGCGCATATGTGGCGACCCAATTCGCGCACTGGCTGGCCCCCTGGCTGCTGCGTAAACGGTCGACCCCCTGAACCTGAGGTAAGCAGCGTATGGCAGCAGGTAGCGAAGTCACTGCGACTTACTATATCCAGCACCACTTGCAGAACCTGACCTTCGGCAAGCACCCGGAGAACGGCTGGTCCCTGGCACACAGCTCCGAGGAAGCCATGGAGATGGGCTTCTGGGCGATCCACCTGGACACCATGGGCTGGTCCATCGCCATGGGGGCCCTGTTCATCTGGCTGTTCCGCAAGGCCGGCAAGCTGGCGACCACCGGGGTGCCCGGCACCCTGCAGAACATCATCGAAATGGTGGTGGAATTCGTCGAGAACACCGTGCGCGGCGCCTTCCACGGCAAGAACCCGGTGATCGCGCCCCTGGCCCTGACCCTGTTCGTCTGGATCTTCCTGATGAACCTGCTCAAGCTGATCCCGGTGGACTATGTCCCCGAGCTCTTCGCGCGGCTGGGCGTGGGTTACATGAAGATGGTGCCCACCACCGATCCCAACGCCACCCTGGGCATGGCCCTGGGCGTCTTCCTGCTGATCATCTACTACAGCCTGAAGGTCAAGGGCGTGGGCGGCTTCGCCAAGGAGCTCTCGCTGACCCCGTTCAACCACTGGCTGCTGATCCCCTTCAACCTGCTGCTGGAAATCATCGGCCTGCTGGTCAAGCCGCTGGGCCTCGGCCTGCGACTCTTCGGCAACATGTTCGCCGGTGAAGTGATCTTTATCCTGATTGCGCTGCTGCCCTTCTGGATCATGTGGACACTCAATGTGCCCTGGGCCATCTTCCACATTCTGGTCATCACCCTGCAGGCCTTTATCTTCACGGTGCTGTCGGTGGTGTACCTGAACGCGGCTCACGAGCATCACTGACTCGAATCGACCAAGTAACACCCTTAACCCCTTGTAACTCAACTTGAAACTAGGAGTACTACCATGGAACTCGTTTACATCGCTGCTTCTCTGATGATCGGTCTGGGCGCCCTGGGTACCGGCATCGGCTTCGCCCTGCTGGGTGGCAAGCTGCTCGAATCCACCGCTCGTCAGCCGGAGCTGGGCGACCAGCTGCAGACCAAGACCTTCCTGATGGCTGGCCTGCTGGACGCCGTGCCGATGATCGGTGTCGGTATCGCGATGTACCTGATCTTCGTTGTCGCCGGTTAACGATGTGCACACCGGGCGCCCTGCGCTCGGTTTGCTTGTTTCCGGTCGCCACGAATCAGTCAGAGGTACATCCCTGTGAATATCAACATGACGCTTATCGGGCAGACGATCGCCTTCGCGATCTTTGTCTGGTTTTGCATTAAGTATGTGTGGCCGCCGATCAGCAACGCGCTCCATGAGCGTCAGAAGAAGATCGCCGATGGCCTGGATGCCGCCAGCCGTGCCTCTCGTGACCTCGAGCTGGCCCAGGAGCAGGCCGCCGAAACCCTTCGCGAGAGCAAGCAGCAGGCTACCGAGATTCTCGAGCAGGCCAACAAGCGTGCCAATCAGATGATCGAAGAGGCCCGCGAGCAGGCCCGTGCCGAGGGCGAACGCCTGGTGGCCAGCGCCCGCAGCGAGATCGAGCAGGAAGTCCATCGCGCCAAGGACGAACTGCGTGCCCAGGTCTCTTCCCTGGCCCTGGTCGGTGCCGAGCGTGTCCTGGAAGCCTCCATCGACGAGAAGGCCCATCGCGAGATGCTCGACAAGCTCGCGGCCGAACTGTGAGGAGGTGATCCATGGCGGAAACGTCAACCGTCGCCCGGCCCTATGCCAAGGCGGCGTTCGAGTACGCACGTGATCATCAGGCGCTGTCTCCCTGGGCCGAGTGGCTCGCCAAGCTGGGTCAGGTCGTCGCTACCCGCGACGTCCAGAGCCTGCTGACCAGCCCCAGGCTCACCCCGAGCCGCAAGGTCGAGGTACTGCTCGAGCTGGCCGAGGTCGAGGCCGACGAGGGCCAGCGCAACCTGCTGGCCACCCTGGCCGATCAGGGGCGCCTGGCGATTCTCGGCGCCGTCGCCGAGCAGTTCGAGCGCCTGCGCGCCGACCAGGAGCAGCGCGTCGACGTGAGCGTGGTCTCGGCCTTCGAACTCGACGCCAAGCAGCAGGACAAGCTCGCCAAGGCACTCAAGAAGCGCCTGAATCGCGAAATCTCCATTACCACTCAGGTGGACTCATCGCTTCTCGGTGGCGTCATCCTGCGTGCCGGTGACACCGTGATCGACGGTTCCGCACGCGGTCGACTGAACCGCCTCCGTGAGACACTTTCCGCCTGAGTCTGAGGGACATGGCATGCAGCAACTGAATCCTTCCGAGATCAGCGACATCATCAAGCAGCGTATCGAAAAGCTGGATGTCGCATCCGAAGCCCGCAACGAGGGCACCATCGTCAGCGTCTCCGACGGCATCGTGAAGATCCACGGCCTGGCCGAGGCGATGTTCGGTGAGATGATCGAATTCCCCGGCGGCATCTACGGCATGGTGCTCAACCTGGAGCGCGACTCCGTGGGCGCCGTGGTGCTGGGCGACTACCTGCAGCTGGAAGAGGGCATGACCGCCCAGTGCACCGGCCGCATCCTCGAGGTGCCGGTGGGTCCCGAGCTGGTCGGCCGCGTGGTCGATCCGCTGGGTAACCCCATCGATGGCAAGGGCGAAGTGGGCGCCAAGCTCACCGACGCGGTGGAAAAGGTCGCCCCCGGCGTCATCACCCGTCAGTCCGTGGACCAGCCGATCCAGACCGGCCTCAAGTCCATCGACGCCATGGTGCCGATCGGCCGCGGCCAGCGCGAGCTGATCATCGGTGACCGCCAGATCGGTAAGTCGGCCATCGCCGTCGACACCATCATCAACCAGAAGGGCAAGGGCGTCACCTGTATCTACGTGGCCATCGGTCAGAAGCAGTCGACCATCGCCAACGTGGTGCGCAAGCTGGAAGAGCACGGTGCCATGGAGCACACCATCGTGGTCGCTTCCGGCGCCGCCGACCCGGCCCCGATGCAGTTCCTGGCGCCCTACGCCGGCTGCACCATGGGCGAGTACTTCCGCGACCGCGGCCAGGACGCCCTGATCGTCTATGACGACCTCACCAAGCAGGCCTGGGCCTACCGTCAGGTCTCCCTGCTGCTGCGTCGTCCGCCGGGCCGCGAAGCCTACCCGGGTGACGTCTTCTACCTCCACTCGCGTCTGCTCGAGCGCGCCGCGCGCGTCAACGCCGACTACGTCGAGAAGTTCACCAACGGCGAAGTGAAAGGCCAGACCGGTTCCCTGACCGCGCTGCCGATCATCGAGACCCAGGGTGGCGACGTCTCCGCCTTCGTTCCGACCAACGTGATCTCCATCACCGACGGTCAGATCTTCCTGGAGACCGACCTCTTCAACTCGGGTATCCGTCCGGCCATCAACGCCGGCCTGTCGGTCTCCCGTGTCGGTGGCTCCGCCCAGACCAAGATCATCAAGAAGCTCGGTGGCGGCGTGCGTCTGGCCCTGGCCCAGTACCGCGAGCTGGCGGCCTTCTCCCAGTTCGCTTCCGACCTGGACGAGGCCACCCGCAAGCAGCTGGAGCATGGTCAGCGCGTCACCGAGCTGATGAAGCAGCTGCAGTACTCGCCGATGTCCGTGGCCGAGATGGCGCTGACCCTGTATGCCGCCAACGAAGGCTTCCTGGACGACGTCGACGTCAGCAAGGTGCTGGACTTCGAGCGTGCCCTGCACGACTACATGAAGGCCGAACACGCCGAGCTGCTCGACAAGATCAACCAGACCGGCGGCTACGATGACGAGATCCAGAGCGGTTTGAAGGCGGGTCTCGAGAAGTTCAAGGCCACTCAGAGCTGGTAACGCCACTGGCCCATCCCGGCTTCCGGGGTGGGCCCTGGAGCTTTCTGAGGGCCACGAACGAAAGGTAGATCGCTATGGCAGCTGCAAAAGAGATTCGCACCCAGATCGGGAGCATCAAGAATACGCAGAAGATCACCAGCGCCATGGAAATGGTCGCTGCGTCGAAGATGCGTAAAGCGCAAGATCTGATGAAGGCCAGCCAGCCTTACGCCAAGCAGATCCGCAATGTCGTGAGCCATATCGCCGACGCCAACCCCGAGTACAAGCACGACTACATGGTCGAGCGCGAGGTGAAGCGGGTCGGTTATATCGTCGTCTCCACCGACCGCGGCCTGTGTGGCGGCCTGAACGTCAACCTGTTCAAGGCCGTGATCCAGGACGCCAAGGTGTGGCGCGAACAGGGCGCGGAGATCGATTTCTGCGCCCTGGGCTCCAAGGCCGGCAGCTTCTTCCGCAGCTACGGGGGCAACCTCGTGGCGGCGAAGAGCGGCCTGGGCGAGAAGCCCGAGGTCAAGGATCTGATCGGTAGCGTCAAGGTGATGCTGGAAGCCTATGACGAGGGGCGTCTCGACCGCCTCTGCGTGGTGTCCAACGAGTTCGTCAACACCATGACGCAGAAGCCGGTGGTGCGCCAGTTGCTGCCCCTCTCCCCGGATATCGGGAACGGGCACAACGCAGAACAGTCGCGTCCCGGAAGCTGGGACTACCTGTATGAGCCGGACCCCAAGGTGCTGTTGGATAGCCTGCTGACGCGGTTCATCGAATCGCAGGTCTATCAGGCGGTGGTGGAAAACGCGGCCTGTGAGCAGGCGGCGCGAATGATCGCCATGAAGAACGCCACCGACAATGCCGGCGGACTGATCGACGACCTGGAGATGGTCTACAACAAGGCCCGTCAGGCCGCCATCACCCAGGAGATCTCCGAGATCGTCGGCGGCGCCGCCGCCGTATAGCACCACGGAGGGTGAGCGGGCACGGGCCCCGCCCTCCGTCACCGGATTTCATTTACAGGGTTTTGAGAGGAACCAAGATGAGCGGACGTATCGTACAAATCATCGGCGCGGTGATTGACGTAGAGTTTCCGCGGGACGATGTGCCCAAGGTCTACGACGCGCTGAATGTCGCCAATTCCGAAACCGTGCTCGAAGTCCAGCAGCAGCTGGGCGACGGCGTGGTGCGGACCATCGCCATGGGCTCCACCGAGGGCCTCAAGCGGGGCATGGACGTCGAGAACACCGGCGCGGCCATCTCCGTGCCGGTGGGCAAGGAGACCCTGGGGCGCATCATGGATGTGCTGGGTCGCCCGATCGACGAAGCCGGCCCGATCGGCGAAGAAGCGCGCATGCCGATCCACCGCAAGGCCCCGAGCTACGCGGATCAGGCGGCTTCCAACGAGCTGCTGGAGACCGGCATCAAGGTCATCGACCTGGTCTGCCCGTTCGCCAAGGGCGGCAAGGTCGGCCTGTTCGGCGGCGCCGGCGTCGGCAAGACCGTCAACATGATGGAGCTGATCCGCAACATCGCCATCGAGCACAGCGGTTTCTCCGTGTTCGCCGGCGTGGGTGAGCGGACCCGTGAGGGTAACGACTTCTATCACGAGATGACCGACTCCAACGTTATCGACAAGGTATCGCTGGTCTACGGTCAGATGAACGAGCCGCCCGGGAACCGCCTGCGCGTGGCCCTGACCGGCCTGACCATCGCCGAGAAGTTCCGCGATGAAGGTCGCGACGTGCTGCTGTTCGTCGACAACATCTACCGCTACACCCTGGCCGGTACCGAGGTCTCCGCCCTGCTGGGCCGGATGCCCTCCGCGGTGGGTTACCAGCCGACCCTGGCCGAGGAGATGGGCGTCCTGCAGGAGCGCATCACCTCCACCAAGACCGGCTCCATCACCTCCGTGCAGGCGGTCTACGTGCCCGCGGACGACCTGACCGACCCGTCCCCGGCGACCACCTTCGCCCACCTGGACGCCACCGTGGTACTGTCCCGCTCCATCGCCGAGCTGGGTATCTACCCGGCCATCGATCCGCTGGACTCCACCTCCCGTCAGCTGGATCCGCTGGTCGTCGGCGACGAGCACTACGACACCGCTCGCCGCGTGCAGGGCGTGCTGCAGCGCTACAAGGAGCTCAAGGACATCATCGCCATCCTGGGCATGGACGAGCTGTCCGACGAGGACAAGCAGACCGTGGCCCGGGCGCGTAAGATCCAGCGCTTCCTGTCGCAGCCGTTCTTCGTCGCCGAGGTCTTCACCGGTGCGCCCGGCAAGTACGTATCGCTGAAGGAGACCATCCGTGGTTTCCAGGGCATCCTCAACGGCGACTACGACGAGCTGCCGGAGCAGGCCTTCTACATGGTTGGCACCATCGACGAGGCCGTCGAGAAAGCCAACAAGTAAAGGGCCGTCCACCAAGAGGACTAGACTATGGCGAACAGCTTCAAGTGCGAGATCGTCAGCGCCGAAGCCGCGGTGTTCTCCGGCCAGGTCGAGCAGATCATTGCGGCCGGCGTGATGGGTGACCTGGGCGTGCTGCCCGGTCACGCACCGCTGCTGACCGAGCTGCAGCCGGGTCCGGTTCGCGTCATTCATGACGGTGGCGACGAGGAAAACTTCTACATCTCCGGCGGCTTCCTGGAAGTGCAGCCGGATGTGGTGACCATCCTCGGCGATACCGCCGTGCGTGCCGACGACCTGGATGAGGCCGCCGCCGAAGAGGCGCGTCAGCAGGCGCTGAAGGCCTTCAACGAGCAGTCCGCGGAGCTGGATTACAGCCGTGCCGCGTCCGAGCTCGCCGAGGCCGTGGCCCAGCTGCGTACCATTCAGCAGTTGCGCAATAAACTCGGCCGAGGCTAACCCCTCCCGGGCCGTGGAAAACGCCTCTCGAACAGTGTTCGGGGGGCGTTTTCGTGTCTGCTATCATGACTCCCCTTGCCCGGATCGCCTCCGGAGATTCCGTCACCTGTCGCCGCGTGGATCGTGGAGGCATCAGGAGGATGCCCATGTCGCTGAACGAAACTCTCACCGAGCAGAAGAGCGTCCTGCTGGCGGCCCTGGCCCAGGATGACGCCGAGTGCCTGGATGCCCTGCTGCCGGAGCTGCGTGCCGCCGATATCGGCGAGATCCTCGAGGATATCGCCGAACAGGAGGAGGGCCTGGCCTGCTTCCAGGCGCTGATGGAGCGCCTGCCCATCGAGCGTCGCGCCAATGTGCTGGGCTATCTGCCCGGTGAACTGCAGCTGGCCTGGGCCGCCGAGATCGCCGACGAGGCCCTGCTGCTGGTGCTCGAGGAGATGAGCTCCGACGAGCGTGCCGACCTCTTCAATCTCTTCGACGAGGATCGTCGCGAGGCGCTGTTGCGACGCATGGCTCGCCAGGAGCGGGAAGAGCTCAAGCGCCTGGCCAGCTACGAGGAGGGCACCGCCGGGGCCATCATGACCTCGGACTATGTGGCCATTCCCAGTGGCATGACCGTCTCCCAGGCGATGATGCGGGTACGCCAGACGGCACCGGACGCCGAGACCGTCTACCAGATCTATATCGTCGATCCCGAGGGCCGCCTGGTGGGGACCCTGTCGCTGCGTCAGCTGATGGTGGCGCGGCCCGGGGCCCGGGTCGATGACCTGATGATCAAGGACGTGATCGGCGTGGCGGTGGACGAGGAACAGGAGGAGGTAGCCCGCCTGGTGGCCCGCTACGACCTGCTGGCGATCCCGGTGATCGATGCCGAGGAGCGCCTGGTGGGCATCGTCACCCACGATGACGCCATGGACGTGGCCGAGTCCGAGGCCACCGAGGATATCCACAAGGGGATGTCCATCGGCGCCCTGGAGGACGGCGTCAGCCGGGTGCCGCTGTGGAGCCTCTACCGCAAGCGGGTCTTCTGGCTGGTGCTGCTGGTCTTCGCCAACCTCTTCTCCGGCGCCGGCATCGCCTACTTCGAGGAGACCATCGCCGCCCAGGTGGCGCTGGTGTTCTTCCTGCCGCTGCTGATCGGCAGCGGCGGTAACGCCGGGGCCCAGGCCGCCACCCTGACGGTGCGCGGCATGGCCACCGGCGACGTGGGGGTCAAGGACTGGGGCAAGCTGCTGGGGCGCGAGCTGCTGGTGGCCGGCTCCCTGGGGCTGACCATGGCGGTGGCGGTGACGCCCATCGGCATCATGCGCGGCGGCGAGACCGTGGCCCTGGTGGTGGCCTTCAGCATGGTCACCATCGTGCTCTTCGGCAGCCTGCTGGGCATGTGCCTGCCCTTCGTGCTCAACCGCATCGGCTGGGACCCGGCCACCGCCTCGGCGCCCCTGGTGACCACCCTGATCGACGCCTCCGGGGTGTTGATCTATTTCAGCATCGCCACCGCCCTGTTGACCGGTTAGGCATCGCGCCTCGTGGTAGAGAGGCGCCTGCCTCAGGCGCGCGGGCGGACAAGGCAGGGTGTGATGTGTATGCTCTGCCAGGTTTCGAAACGGCCCGCGTGGCCTCACCCCTGATAGCAAGCGAGTGATCCATGGATTGGCTGCAGGTCCTGGTGCTTTCCATCCTGCAGGGACTCACCGAGTTCCTGCCCATCTCCAGCTCGGCGCATCTGATCCTGGCGCCGGAGCTGACCGCCTGGCCCGATCAGGGCCTGGCCTTCGACGTGGCCCTGCATATCGGCAGCCTGGCGGCGGTGGTGATCTACTTCCGTCGCGACCTGGGACGCATGCTGGTCAGCTGGTGGGCCTCCCTGAGGGGCCGCGGCACCGATGCCGACGGTCGCCTGGCCTGGTGGGTGCTGCTGGGCACCGTGCCGGTGGCGGTGGTGGGCTGGGCCTGCCACGACCTGATCCAGGACGCCATGCGCTCGCCCTTGATCGTCGCCGCGGGGCTGATCGGCTTCGGGGTGCTGCTGGGCTACGCCGACTGGCGCGGCCGCGGACGCCTGAGCGAGTACCAGCTGACCTGGAAGCAGGCGCTGGGGATCGGCGCCGCCCAGGCCCTGGCGCTGATTCCCGGCACCTCCCGCTCGGGTATCACCATCACCGCGGCGCTGCTGCTGGGGCTGAGCCGTGAGGGGGCGGCACGCTTCTCCTTCCTGCTGTCGATCCCGGTGATCGTGCTGGCCGGGGGGATGGAGACCCTGACCCTGATCCGCACGCCCCAGGCCATCGACTGGTCGGTGCTGATGATCGGGGCCCTGCTCTCCGGCATCAGCGCCTACGTGTGCATCCACTACTTCCTGGCCTTTATCCAGCGCATCGGCATGCAGCCCTTCGTGGCTTACCGGCTGCTGCTGGGGGCCTGGCTACTATGGGTCTTCTGGTGATTTTTCGAGGAGTGATGTGATGAGCCCTCCCTCCCGTCTCCTGCGCTGGGCGCTGATGGTGCTGCTGGCGGTGGCGCTGAGCGCCTGCGATAACGGCGATCGTCCGCTGGAGTCGCCGGTCACCCTGGACGGGGAGATCTTCGGCACCTTCTATCAGGTGACCATCGCCGATCCCCTGACCCGGCAAGGCGCCGAGGCGCTGGAGGCGGGTTTCCTGGAGGCACTCGAGGCGGTGGATGCCTCCATGTCCACCTATCGGGACGACGCCGAGCTGGTGGCCTTCAATCGGGCGCCGGTGGGCGAGTGGCAGCCCCTCTCCGCGCCCCTGATGGAGGTGCTGGCCATCGGCCAGGCGGTGGCCGAAGCCAGCGGTGGTGCCTTCGACATGACGGTCGGCGGCCTGGTCAACCTGTGGAGCTTCGGGCCCGAGGCGCGCCCCCGGGAGGTGCCCGATGCCGACGAGCTGGCGAGCCGCCTGGCCGAGATCGGCCCCGACAAGCTGGAACTCGATCCGGCAACGAACCAGGCGCGGCGCCTGGCGGATGTCTTCGTCGACCTCTCCGGGGTGGCCAAGGGGTATGCCACCGACCGGGTCGCCGCCTACCTGGAGGCCCAGGGCATCGACCACTATCTGGTCAACCTGGGGGGCGACCTGGCCGTCCAGGGGTTCCGGGATCGCCAGGCGCAGCCCTGGCGGATCGGCGTCGAGCTGCCGGACAGCTCGCGGCGGGTGGCCCGCCATGTGCTGCCCCTGCATGACGGCAGCGTGGCCACCTCCGGTGACTACCGCAACTACTTTGAAGAGGATGGCCGGCGCTTCTCCCATACTCTCGATCCGCGCAGCGGCTATCCGGTGACCCATACCCTGGCCTCGGTATCGGTCTTTCACCCCTCCAATGCCTGGGCCGATGCCTGGGCCACCGCACTCAGCGTGGTGGGGCCGGAGGAGGCCCTGACCCTGGCCGAGCGCGAGGGGCTCGAGGTGCTGCTGCTGGTGCGCGACGGCGAGGGCTGGGCGAGCCTGGCCAGTCGCGCCTTCGGCGAACGCCTGGGCGAGGCCCGCCTCGCCGAACTGGGGATCGAGGTGCCGGCATGGAACCACAATCAGGAGGAAGAATGAGTCTCGACGTCGTGATTCTCGCCGCCGGGCAGGGCTCCCGGATGCGCTCGACCCGGCCCAAGGTGCTGCATCGCCTGGCCGGCAAGCCCATGGTGCGCCATGTGATCGATACCGCCACCCGGCTCGGCGCCGGCAAGCTGCATGTGGTGATCGGCCACGGCGCCGACCAGGTGCGCAGCGAGCTGGGCGACTGCCCGGTGCACTTCGCCCTGCAGGCGGAGCAGAAGGGCACCGGTCATGCGGTGGCCCAGGCCCTCGAGGGGCTGGAGCATGACAAGGTGCTGGTGCTCTATGGCGACGTGCCGCTGATTCGCGCCGAGACCCTGGCGGGGCTGCTGGACGGAGTCGACGAGTCGCACCTGGGGCTGCTCACCGTGACCCTGGCGGAGCCCGACGGTTATGGGCGCATCCTGCGCAATGCCGAGGGGCAGGCGGTGGCCATCGTCGAGCACAAGGACGCCTCCGAGAGCGAGCGGGCGGTCAAGGAGTGCAATACCGGCATCATGGCCATGACCCGGGCCCAGCTGAAGCGCTGGCTGCCCCAGCTCTCCGCCGATAACGCCCAGGGCGAGTACTACCTCACCGATATCATCGCCCTGGCCGCCGCCGAGGGGGTGAAGATCGTCACCGCCCAGCCGGAGGATCCCCTGGAGGTGGAGGGGGTCAATAACCGCGCCCAACTGGCGCGCCTGGAGCGAGCCCATCAGGCGCGGATCGCCGAGGCGCTGATGACCGAGGGGGTGGCCCTGCTCGATCCGGCACGCCTCGACGTGCGCGGTCGCCTGCGCTGCGGCCATGACGTGGAGATCGACGTGGGCTGCGTCTTCGAGGGCGAGGTGGAGCTGGGCGAGGGGGTGCGCATCGGCCCCTACTGCGTGATCCGCGACAGCCATATCGGCGCCGGCAGCGTGATCGAGGCCCACAGCATCGTCGAGCAGAGCGTGGCGGCGGGACATAACCGCATCGGGCCCTTCGCCCGGCTGCGTCCCGGCACCCACCTGGCGGTGCAGGCCAAGGTGGGTAACTTCGTCGAGACCAAGAATGCCCAGGTGGGCGAGGGCAGCAAGATCAACCACCTGAGCTATGTGGGCGATGCCACCCTGGGGCGCGGCGTCAACGTGGGGGCCGGCACCATCACCTGCAACTACGATGGCGTCAACAAGTCCCGCACCGAGATCGGCGACGACGCCTTTATCGGCTCCAATACCGCCCTGGTGGCCCCGGTCAGCGTCGGCGCCCGCGCCACCATCGGCGCCGGTTCCACCATCAGCAAGGACGTGGCCGACGGCGCCCTGGCGGTGGCCCGGGGCCGCCAGCTCACCAAGGCGGACTGGCCGCGGCCCAGCAAGCGCAAGTAAGGGTGGGCCAGTAGCGCTCGAGGTCCGGGGCTATCCTGGGGGCAGGCACTTCGCAAAGACGCTTTTGCTCCGGCCTGCCCCCAGCGCCCCTTAGCGATTCCCGCACGAACCCTGCTCGGGTAGCCCCCGGGCTTGACCCGGGGCGCCGGCTGCGGTTTTATCTCTCCTTTCGAATCGAAACCAAGAGCTTTCATGTCGAAGCGCAATACCGCCCAGCGTCGCCACGCCATCCTCGCCTTCGTCAACGAACGGGGCGAGACCGGCGTGGACACCCTGGCCGAGCACTTCGCCATCTCCGAGGTGACGGTGCGCAAGGACCTGGCGACCCTGGAGAAGAGCGGCCTGCTGCTGCGCCGCTACGGCGGGGCCGCGCCCCTGCCCCAGGAACTGCTGGGGGAGCCGCGCCTCTCTCCGGCCAAGCGGGCCATCGCCCGGGCCGCCTGCGCGCGTATTCGCGAGCATCAGCGCATCATTATCGACAGCGGCAGCACCACCTCGGCGATGATCCCCGGCCTGGCGGGCAAGGCGGGCCTGGTGGTGATGACCAATGCCCTGGCGGTGGCCAATGCCCTGCGCGAGCTGGAGGAGGAGCCGATGCTGCTGATGACCGGCGGCACCTGGGACCCCCACTCCGAGTCCTTCCAGGGCCAGGTGGCGGAGCAGGTGCTGCGCCAGTACGACTTCGATCAGCTATTTATCGGCGCCGATGGCATCGATCCGGCCCGGGGCACCACTACCTTCAACGAACTGCTGGGCCTCTCCCGGGTCATGGCCGAGGTCTCCCGGGAGGTCGTGGTGCTGGCGGAGTCCGCCAAGGTAGGCCGGCGCATCCCCAATCTGGAGCTGCCCTGGAAGGTTATCCACACCCTGATCACCGACGAAGGGCTTGGGGGTAAGTCATTGGCCGCCATCGAGGCCCGGGGGATCGAAGTGATCCGGGCCGCCGTCGACGCCGACTAGTCGCATTATTTCTAGGAGAATCAGTCATGTGTGGAATCGTCGCCGCGGTCGCCGGCCGCAACGTCCAGGGTATCCTGCTGGAGGGCCTCAAGCGCCTGGAGTATCGGGGCTACGACTCCGCGGGCATGGCGGTGCTCGATAGCGCCGGGATCCTGGGGCGGCGCCGCGCCCTGGGCAAGGTGGCGGCCCTGGAGGCGCGCCTCGCCGAGTCGCCCCTGGGCGGCCACAGCGGCATCGCCCATACCCGCTGGGCCACCCATGGCAAGCCCAGCGAGGCCAATGCTCACCCCCATCAGTCCGGCGATGACCTGGCGGTGGTGCATAACGGCATCATCGAGAATTTCGAGGCGCTGCGTCGCGAGCTGCGGGGCGAGGGCTTCGTCTTTACCTCCGAGACCGATACCGAAGTGGTGGCTCATCTGCTGGCACGCCAGCTGCGCGATGGCCAGGACCTGCTGGCGGCGGTACAGGCGGTGGCCGGGGGACTCGACGGCGCCTATGCCCTGGGGGTGATCAGCCCCTCGGAGCCCGGGGTGGTGATCGGCGCCCGCCAGGGCAGTCCCCTGGTGGTGGGCGTGGGCATCGAGGAGGCCTTCCTCGCCTCGGATCCCCTGGCGTTGCTGCAGGTCACCGACCGTTTTATCTACCTGGAGGAGGGCGACGTGGTGCGCCTGGCCCCGGGGGGCGCGATCGCCATCTTCGACGCCCGGGGACAGGCGGTGGAGCGTCCGGTGCGGGTCTTCGAGCACGGCGACGGCGCCGCCAGCAAGGGCGACTATCGTCACTTCATGCTCAAGGAGATCCACGAGCAGCCGGCGGTGATCGCCGCCACCCTGGAGGGGCGCCTGGGCGCCGAGGGGGTGCTGGTCAACGGCTTCGGCAGCGAGGCCCAGGCGCTCTTCCAGCGGGTACGCCAGGTGCATATCGTCGCCTGTGGCACCAGCTATCACGCCGGCCTGGTGGCCCGCTACTGGCTGGAGCGCTATGCCGGGCTGCCGACCCAGGTGGAGGTCGCCTCGGAGTATCGCTACCGTCGGGTGGTGGTTCCGGAGAATACCCTCTTCGTGACCCTCTCCCAGTCCGGCGAGACCGCCGATACCCTGGCCGCCCTGCGCTTCGCCAAGGACAATGGCTACCTGGCCAGCCTGGCGATCTGCAACGTGCCGGGCAGCTCATTGGTGCGGGAGTCGGACCTGACCCTGCTTACCCAGGCCGGCCCGGAGATCGGCGTGGCCTCCACCAAGGCCTTTACCACCCAGCTCGCCGCCCTGCTGCTGCTGACCCTGGCCCTGCAGCGCGTCCAGGGGGACGAGGCACCGGCGGGGCTGATCGAGGCCCTGCGAGGCCTGCCCGAGGCGGTGACCCGGGTACTGGCCCTGGACGACGAGATCGAATCCCTGGCCGAGGCCTTCGCCGAGAAGCACCATGCCCTCTTCCTGGGGCGCGGCGCCCATTTCCCCATCGCCCTGGAGGGGGCCCTGAAGCTCAAGGAGATCTCCTATATCCATGCCGAGGCCTATCCCGCCGGGGAGCTCAAGCATGGTCCCCTGGCCCTGGTCGACAGCGAGATGCCGGTGATCTCGGTCGCCCCCAATGACGAGCTGCTCGACAAGCTCAAGTCCAACCTCCAGGAGGTGCGGGCCCGGGGTGGCGAGCTCTTCGTCTTCGCCGATGAGAGCGTGGCCCTGGAGGCCGGGGAAGGCGTGCGGGTGCTGCGCCTGCCGGCGGTGCACGAGGCCCTGGCGCCGATCCTCTATACCCTGCCGCTGCAGCTGCTCTCCTACCATGTGGCGGTACTCAAGGGCACCGATGTGGATCAACCACGGAACCTCGCCAAATCGGTGACGGTGGAATAACAAGGTAAGGGTCGGGCACCGATAGGGATCGCCCGGCTTTCCATCACCCCGGCCGAGTCGAGAGCCATCGAGTAGACCATGGGGAAACTTCACCTGGGCCTGGCCATGTGGGCCAATGGCGACTGGCGGGGCTCGCTGCTGGCCCCCCATGGCGGCAATGCCGGCATGCTGGCGGAATATGCCGCGGTCTTCGATGCCGTGGAGGGCAATACCACCTTCTATAGTGGTGCCCCGCGGCCCGAGACGGTGGCGGCCTGGGCGCAACAGGCGCCCTGCCACTTTCGCTTCTGCTTCAAGCTGCCCGCCGAGCTGACCCATCGCCGGCGTCTGGTGGGTATCGAGGCGGAGCTCGCGGCCTTTATCGAGGCCTTGGCGCCCCTGGGTGATCGCCTGGGACCGCTGATGATCCAGCTGCCCAGGGACTTCGGTGGCCAGGAGCTGCCGCGGTTGGCGGCCCTGCTCGAGGCCTGGCCGGCGGATCTGCCGGCGGCGGTGGAGGGGCGGCATCCCGACTTTTTCCACAAGGGGGAGGCCGAGCGGGACTTCAACCGCCTGTTGATAAGTCATGGGGTGGAGCGGGTGATGCTGGATGTTCGCCCGCTCTTCGCCACGCCCGCCGGCGAGGATCCCGGCCTGCTCAAGGCCCAGGGCGAAAAGCCGAGAGTCCCGCTACATGTGATCTCCACGGCATCCTCGCCCCTGGTGCGCTTTATCGGTCACTTCGACCCGGCGATCAATCGGCAGCACTTCGCCCCCTGGGCGGAGCGCCTGGCCTTGTGGATAAAACAGGGGAAAACCCCTTTCCTCTTTGTGCATACCCCGGATAACCGGGAGGCGCCGGCCCTGGCCCGCGACCTCTACGCCGAGGTGGCCCGTCGCGTCCCCTTGCCGTCACTGGCGGCCTTTCCCGGCGAGCAGCAAGTCAGTCTTTTCTAATCTATCGAACCGGGCCGCGGTTGGGG
This sequence comes from Halomonas sp. NCCP-2165, assembly GCF_023708045.1. NCBI lineage: Bacteria > Pseudomonadati > Pseudomonadota > Gammaproteobacteria > Oceanospirillales > Halomonadaceae > Halomonas > Halomonas sp. NCCP-2165. The sequence goes on along the minus strand of NZ_BRCY01000020.1, from coordinate 33,700 downwards.
CAGGTGATACAAGCGAGCCTGGCCATCGAGCGTATGATCGGATAGTTTTATCGTCCTGAGCGCTGTTTATCCAAAGATCTTTCCGGGTTTTGCGTGAATCCTGCGTGGATTCGGTAAGGTTTCGGCGCTTGGCACCCTTCCGCCTGGGCACCGACCAGGGGCCATGGCGGCAGGGGGCGTGACTTGGCGGTGATCCTGCCTGGATCCTGTCATGCCCTTGGAGCGCCGTGTGACCCATGGCGCCCTGGACGTGGCAACAATAAGCACAAGCCGTTATCGCATCCGACCGATCGATAACGACACGCACAATCAGGGTGAATCATGTCCAACAAGCTACATGCGCAATGGTCCTCGCGACTGGCCTTTATCCTGGCCGCCACCGGCTCCGCCGTCGGCCTGGGCAATATCTGGAAGTTTCCTTATATGGTGGGCGAAAGCGGCGGCGCCGCCTTCGTTCTGGTGTATCTGTTATGTATCGCCCTGATTGGCCTGCCGATCCTGGTGGCCGAATGGCTGGTGGGGCGGCGTGGCCAGGAGAACCCGGCGAATGCCATGGCCGATGTGGCCGAGCGGGCGGGACGCCCCCGAATCTGGTGGCTGGTGGGCGCCAGCGGCATCATCGGTGCCTTCCTGATCCTCTCCTTCTACAGCGTGATCGGCGGCTGGTCGCTCTACTACACCCTGGGCTCGGTGACTGGCGCCTTCAGTGGCCAGGATGCGGACGGCATCGGCGAGCTGTTCGGTAATATGCTGGCCAGCCCCGGCCTGCTGCTGGCCGGTCACTCGGTCTTTATGCTGCTGGTGATCGGTATCGTGGCACGCGGGGTCAGCAAGGGGCTGGAGGGCGCGGTACGCACCCTGATGCCGGCGCTGGCGCTGCTGCTGCTGGTACTGGTGGGCTACGGCATGACCACCGGCCACTTCGGCCAGGCGGTGAGCTATCTGTTCAATCCGGACTGGAGCGCCCTGAGCGGGGATACCGTGCTGGCGGCCCTGGGCCACGCCTTCTTCACCCTGTCGCTGGGCATGGGCATCATGATGGCCTATGGCTCTTACCTGGGCGAAGAGGTGAACCTGCTCAAGACGGCGCGTACCGTGGTGATCCTGGATACGGTGATCGCCCTGGCGGCGGGCCTGGCGATCTTCCCGATCGTCTTCTCCAACGGTCTCGATCTCGATTCCGGTCCCGGCCTGATCTTCGTCACCCTGCCGCTGGCCTTCGGCAATATGGGCGGTGGCCTGATCCTCGGCCTGATGTTCTTCCTGCTGCTGACCTTCGCCGCCCTGACCTCGGCCATCTCGCTGCTGGAGCCGGTGGTGGAGTTCGTGGAGGAGCGCACCCCGCTGACCCGGGGCATGTCCACCCTGGTGGCCGGCGTCGGCGCCTGGGCGCTGGGTATCGCCGCCCTGCTGTCGTTCAATGTGTGGAGTGACCCGGTGCTGTTCGGCCTGGGCGTCTTCGACCTGCTCGACAAGCTGACCAGCAAGTTCATGCTGCCGCTGACCGGCCTGGGGGCCATCATCTTCGTGGGCTGGTTCCTGGAGCGTCGCGGCGTCGAGCAGGAGCTGGGCCTGAGCGGTGGCATGGCCAGCCTCTGGCACCTGGTGTCGCGTTATGTGGCACCGATCGGCGTGATCGTGGTGTTCATCGCTAGCCTCTAGGCTCGCGACGGGACGCTGTCGCCGTTCTCCCCGGTAGCCCCGCCTCGGCGGGGCTACCGCGTTCTTGTCTATTGGAGGGCGTCGTCGAGGTCGCTGATCTCCTTCTCGAGACGCTTGAATTCGCCATGCAGCTCGATGCCGCGACGGGCTCGCAGATGGCGCACGGCGGCGCTCTTCTGGCGTTGCTGGTGTTCGTCGTTCTCCATGCTCATGAAGATATCGAGGAGCTCGTTACGAAGCGTGGATAGCCGTTCCATATCGCGCATGAGTCGGTTCTCCTGCAGAGGACGCAAGCAACAAAAGTGTCGACACTGCTTCTCTTACTATAACCTACTTGACAATTTGATGACCCAGGCCGGCCGTTGATGTCAAGCGCCGCCATCCCGGTGCTGACAGCGCGGCCTCGAGCTGGGCATACTGAAGGCGCGCCCGTCGGGCCCCGAGACGATAACGAAAGAACGAGGAGCGAAACGTGAGCCGCGCCCTATTCGATGAACTCAGAGGTCGCATGGAGCACTTTCGTCGCTCCGAGCAGAAAGTGGCCCGCTTTGTGCTGCGCAATCCCGAGGAAGTGATTCATATGCGCATCGTCGACCTGGCGACCGAGGCCAAGGTCAGCGAACCCACTGTGGTGCGCTTCTGCCGCGCCCTGGGCTGCAACGGCTTCCAGGACTTCAAGCTCAAGCTGGCCCAGATGCTGGCCACCGGCAGTCAGTTCGCCCAGTTCTCCATGAACGACAGCGACAGCGTCGCCGAATTTTCCCATAACATCTTCGACTCCACCGTGGGCACCCTGCTCTCGGTGCGCGACCGCCTGGATATCGAGGCCCTCAACCAGGCCATCAATGCCCTGGCCATGGCCAACCGGGTGGAGTTCTACGGTTTCGGTGCCTCGGGGGCGGTGGCCTTCGATGCCCAGCACAAGTTCTTCCGCCTGCAGATCTCCACCTCGGCCTACACCGACCCGCATATGCAGAACATGTCGGCGGTGACCCTGGGCAAGGGCGACGTGGTGGTGGCCATCTCCCAGACCGGCCGCACCCGTGCCCTGGTGGCCAGCGTGCGCCTGGCCCGCGAGGCCGGCGCCACCGTGATCGGCCTGTGCCCCAGTGGCTCGCCGCTGGCCGAGGAGGTGAGCCTGCCGCTCTATATCGATGTCCACGAGGACACCGAGATCTATACCCCCATGAGCTCGCGGATCGCCCACCTGGTGCTGGTCGACGTGCTGGCGGTGGGGGTGGCCAAGACCCGTGGCCCCCGGCTCGCCGAACAGCTCAAGTCGGTGAAGAAGAGCCTGGTGCCGCTGCGCTATCCGGAAGACGACGAAGCGGGGGCCTGAAGCCGCGAGTGGCCAGCTTCCATCCGGGGCTTATGCTAAGCTGGTCGCCCATTTTTCGACCAGCAAGTGCCTGCCCCTATGGACGACGTCACGGCGATTCTCGACCACCTCAACCCCGCCCAGCGCGAGGCCGTCAGCGCCCCCCAGGGCAATATGCTGGTGCTGGCCGGGGCCGGTTCCGGCAAGACCCGGGTGCTGGTGCATCGCATCGCCTGGCTGCTGCAGACCGAGGGGCTCTCCCCCTATGCCATCCTGGCGGTGACCTTCACCAACAAGGCGGCCCGGGAGATGCGTACCCGCCTGGAGGCCCTGCTGGGCCTGTCGCTGCGCCATATGTGGGTGGGTACCTTCCACTCCATCGCCCACCGCCTGCTGCGTACCCACTGGCAGGACGCCCGCCTGCCCCAGCACTTCCAGATCATCGACGGCGATGATCAGTTGCGCCTGATCAAGCGCCTGCTCAAGGATCACCGGATCGACGACGAGCGCTTCCCGCCCCGCCAGGTGCAGTACTTTATCTCCGGGTGCAAGGAGGAGGGGTTGCGGCCCCATCAGGTGGATGCCCATGGCGACGCCTACATGAGCCAGATGGTGGAGCTCTACGAACGCTATCAGCTGACCTGCGAGCGGGGCGGCCTGGTGGACTTCGGCGAGCTGCTGCTGCGCAGCCTGGAGCTGTTGCGCGATACCCCGGCGCTGCTGGCCCACTATCAGGCGCGCTTCGCCCATGTGCTGGTGGACGAGTTCCAGGACACCAATACCCTGCAGTACGCCTGGCTCAAGCTGCTCAGCGGCCAGCGCACGCCGATGACGGTGGTGGGCGACGACGACCAGTCGATCTACGGCTGGCGCGGCGCTCGGGTCGAGAATATCCGCCGCTTCGAGACCGAGTTCACCGACACCAGGACGGTGCGCCTGGAGCAGAACTATCGCTCCACCAGCGCCATCCTGGATGCCGCCAATGCGCTGATCAGCAACAACAGCGGGCGCATGGGCAAGGAGCTGTGGACCGACGGCGCCGAGGGCGAGCCGATCTCCGTCTATGCCGGCTTCAATGACCTGGACGAGGCGCGTTTCATCGTCGACACCATCAAGGAGAAGGTGGACGAGGGCATCAATCGCCGCGATATCGCCATCCTCTACCGCTCCAATGCCCAGTCCCGGGTGCTGGAGGAGGCGTTGATTCGCCAGGGCATGCCTTACCGCATCTACGGCGGCCACCGCTTCTACGAGCGCCTGGAGATCAAGAACGCCCTGGCCTATCTGCGCTTGCTGCTCAACCGCGATGACGACGCCTCCCTCGAGCGAGTCATCAATGTGCCCGCAAGGGGCATCGGCACCCGTACCGTGGAGGTGATCCGCGAGCGGGCCCGGGAGGCCACTATCTCCCTGTGGCAGGCGCTTCACGACTGCCTGGCGCAGGGTCGGCTCAAGGGGCGTGCCGCCAAGGCGGTGGAGGCCTTCGCCGAGCTGGTCGAGCGCCTCGATCACGACACCGCGGCGCTGATGCTCCACGAGATCGTCGATCATGTGGTGAGCCAGTCGGGGCTGCTGGAGCATCACCGCAACGAGAAGGGCGAGAAGGGCCAGGCCCGGGTCGAGAACCTGGAGGAGCTGGTCACCGCCGCCCGCGCCTTTACCCAGGCCACGCCCCTGGCCGAGGTGGAGGTGGGCGAGGGCGCCGCGGCCCTGGAGCCCTTCCTGGCCGAGGCGGCCCTGGATGCCGGCGACCACGAGGCGGACGAGTTCGAGGATTGCGTCCAGTTGATGACCCTGCACTCCGCCAAGGGGCTGGAGTTTCCGGTGGTCTTCGTCGCCGGGGTCGAGGAGGGGCTCTTCCCCCACAAGATGTCCCTCGAGGAGCCGGGGCGCCTGGAGGAGGAGCGGCGCCTCTGCTACGTGGGCCTGACCCGGGCCATGCACAAGCTCTACCTCACCTATGCGGAGCTGCGCCGCCTGCACGGCAAGGAGACCTTCCAGCGCCCCTCCCGTTTCCTGCGCGAGCTGCCCGAGGCGCTACTGGAGGAGGTGCGCCTGCGCGGCCAGATCTCGCGGCCGGTCACCGCCGGCCGGCCGCTGCCCGCGGCGGCTCGCCAGGAGGGCGTCAACGGCGGCGATACGCTGCCCAGCCTCTCCCTGGGGCAAAGGGTCAGCCATCCGTTGTTCGGCGAGGGGGTGATCATCAACGCCGAGGGCGAGGGGCAACGGGCCCGGGTGCAGGTGAGCTTCGAGGGCGAGGGCGACAAGTGGCTGGTGCTGGGCTTCGCCAAGCTGACCCCGCTATAAATGCCACTTGACGCTCACGTCAATGGCGTTGGCGGTGGAACTTGCCGAATATATGCGCGCTAAGCATACTGCGTGACGGACACTTTTCCGCCGGGCGAGCCCCGCGGCGGAAAAACAATAACGCTCAATGGAGTCATGCCCGTCATGCAACGACGTCAATTCCTCGGCGCCCTGGGCGCCGGCGCCGCGGGAGCCGTGGCCGCCCCCTTCGTCTCCACCGCCAGCGCCCAGGAGACCATCACCTGGCGCATGGTCACCTCCTGGCCGAAGAATTTCCCGGCCCTGGGTACCGGTGCCAACGACTTCGCCCAGCGCATCGAGACGCTCTCCGGGGGCCGCATGCGGGTCGAGGTCTATGGGGCCGGCGAGCTGGTCCCGGCCCTGGAGGTCTTCGATGCGGTGGCCGCCGGCACCGCCGAGATGGGCCACTCCGCCGCCTACTACTGGCGGGGCAAGGTCGCCGCTTCCCAGTTCTTCACCGCCGTGCCCTTCGGCATGAATACCACCGAGACCAATGCCTGGCTCTACCATGGCGGCGGCCAGGAGCTGTGGGACGAGATCTACGCCCAGCACAACCTCAAGCCCTTCGCGGTGGGCAATACCGGCACCCAGATGGCCGGCTGGTTCAAGCGGGAGATCAACTCCCTGGAGGACATGCGCGGCCTGCGTATCCGCCTGCCGGGACTGGCCGGCGAGGCCATGAACGGCATCGGCGCCACCGCCGTCAATATGCCGGGCTCGGAGATCTTCACGTCCATGCAGACCGGGGTGCTGGACGCCGCCGACTGGGTGGGCCCCTATAACGACATGGCCTTCGGCCTCTATCAGGTGGCCGATTACTACTACACCTCGGTGTGGAACGAGCCCAGCGCGGTGCTCGAGGGCACCATCAACCTGGATGCCTGGAACGCCCTGCCCGACGACCTCAAGGCGGTGGTGGTGGAGGCGGCCCGCTCCGCCAACCTGGCGATGATCGACGAGTTCACCTTCCGCAATGCCCAGGCCCTGCAGACCCTGGTGGACGAGCATGGGGTGCAGCTGCGTACCTTCCCGGACGAGGTGATGGCGGCGCTCCACGAGTCGTCCCGTGACGTACTGGCACGGCAGGCGGAGTCCGACCCCGAGTCGGCGCGGGTCTACGAGTCCTATCAGGCCTTCCAGCGCCTGGTGCGGGGCTTTACCGACGTGGGGGAGTTCGCCTACCTGAAGAGCCGCGACGCGGTAACGTCCTGAACCAGCGGTGGCGCCAGGGGGATGCCACCATTAGAGCCACTGGGCGCCCTGCGGGCGCCCAGTGGCGTCTCAGGCCTCGGGGACGGCGCGAATCCGCCCGTTCTCGTCCAGGGCCACCATCACGAAACGCGCCTCGGTGACCTTGTGCAGCTCGTCCGGGTCGCGCTCCTGGGGCGGGCGGCTCCAGACCTCCACGTCGATCTTGAGGGAGCTGCGGCCGATCTCCCGCACCTCGGTGAAGATATTGACCACCGAACCGATCCGTACCGGGCACAGGAAATCCATGGCCTCGATGGCCACGGTGGCGGTGCGGCCATGGGCCACCCGGCCGGCGGCCAGCTCGGCGGCCTGATCCATATGACTGACCAGCCAGCCACCGGGAATATCGCCATAGAGGTTGGTATCCTGGCGCGAGGCCAGCAGCTTGAGAGTCAACTGCCCCTGGGGGGCGGGGATATCATCGAGATCGGTCATGGGGCGGGCATCGCTACAATTGTTGTTCGAGAGTGACGAAACAGGCATCTTAAACGCCTGTCCGCCCCTTAACCACCATCCGTGACAGGGCGTCGCGGCGTTCAGGAACCTTGCCATGCCACTCCCTCGACGACGGCTTCGCCACCTGCCATGGATCGCCCTGCTGCTGATCGGCTGGATCGCCGGGCCGCTGCAGGCCGCCCCGCCCATCGCCGGTACCCTCCACTCCATCGGCTCCGAGACCCTGGCCAGCCTGATGCTGCGCTGGGGCGAGACCCTGGAGGCGCGACACCCCGGGGTGCGTCTGCAACTGCAGGCCAGCGGCTCCTCGACGGCGCCGCCGGCACTGGTATCGGGCGGCACCCGCCTGGGGCCCATGTCGCGGCCCATGTCCGAGTCGGAGCGCGCGGCCTTCGAGGCGGCCCACGGCTATCCGCCCCTGGCCGTGCCGGTGGCCCTGGATGCCCTGGCGTTCTTCGTGCACCGGGACAACCCCGTCGCGGCCCTGAGCCTGGCGCAACTGGATGCCATCTTCTCCGATACCCGGCGCTGCGGGGCCGCCGCCCCCCTGGAGCGCTGGGACGCGCTGCGCCCGACCCTGTCGGGTGATATCAGTCGCTATGGCCGTAACAGCGCCTCCGGCAGCCATGGGGTGGTGCGCCGCCTGGCCCTGTGCGGCGGCGACTTCCGCCTCGACGTGGGAGAACTCATGGGATCGGCGGCGGTGGTGGCGGCGGTCGGCAGCGATCCCCGGGGCATCGGCTATGCCGGCCTGGGTTACCTGAGGGCGGGGGTGCGGGCCCTGGGCCTGGTGCCCCAAGCCCCAAGCCCCAAGCCCATGGGGACGTCCCGCTCTCTCCTGCGACAGCGACAGGGATGCCCAGAGACGAAAAAACCGGCAGCCTGGGGCTGCCGGTTCCATGGGACTCTTCTGGTCATGGCACTGGTGCGTGCCTGGGGTCAACTGCCGACCAGGGCTTGGGCATAGCCGGTGGCGACGACGCCAATGCCAAAGGCCAGTACCAGTGCCATGACCAGATCGGGCTTGCGCTTCATACCTACTCCATGGATTCGATGGTCGTTGAGTGCTGCAAATTGTTATCGGTCACCCCTGCGGGCGACAGCCACGACTATAGGCCCATGGGAGCCGGATAACAACCGGGCAAAGCGTCAAAAAATGTAAGGAAACGCTGTTCTTTCAAGGCCTGAGGGGTGAGTTAGCGCTCACCCCTCGAGCCTTCGGCATCGAAGCTTCGCCCGCCCGGGCGATTACGCCATAAAGAGGCGGTAGGCGGGGTTCTCCGACTCCTTCCAGTAGCGGTAACCGATGGCGTCGAAATACTCCTCCACATGGGTGCGATCGCCGTTGGGCACCTGCATGCCCACCAGCACCCGACCATAGGCGGCGCCATGGTTACGGTAGTGGAACAGGGAGATGTTCCAGTCGTGGGGCAGGTGGGTCAGAAAGTTCACCAGGGCGCCGGGGCGCTCGGGGAATTCGAAGCGATAGACCTCTTCCTCGAAGTGCTCCCTGGGCCGCCCACCGCCCAGGTGGCGAATATGCAGCTTGGCCAGCTCGTTGTCGGTGAGATCCTCCACCGGGTAGCCCGCCTCGCGCAGCCTGTCGATCACCGCCTGACGATCCTCGCCGCCGGGCTTGACCTGCACACCGACGAAGATATGCGCCTGCTCCGGGTCCGCATAGCGGTAGCTGAACTCGGTGACCATGCGCTTGCCGATGGTCTTGCAGAACTTCTTGAAGCTGCCGGGCTTCTCGGGGATGGTCACGGCGAGGATCGCCTCGCGCTGCTCGCCCAGTTCGGTGCGCTCGGCGATATGCTGCAGGCGATCGAAATTGGTGTTGGCCCCGGAGTTGATGCACAGCAGGGTCTCGCCCTCTGCACCGGTCTGCTGGATATACTTCTTGAGGCCGGCCAGCGACAGGGCCCCGGAGGTCTCGGAGACGGCCCGGGTATCCTCGAAGATGTCCTTGACCGCGGCGCACATCTCGTCGGCGTTGACGGTGATCACCTCGTCCACCAGGTCGCGGACGATGGAGAAGGGCACCTCGCCGATCTCGGCCACGGCGACCCCCTCGGCGAAGACGCCCACCTGGTCCAGCACCACCCGCTCGCCGGCCTCCAGGGCCGCCTTGAGGCAGGCGCTGTCCTCGGACTCCACGCCGATGATCTTGATCTCGGGACGCAGGTACTTCACATAGGCCGCCACGCCGGCGATCAGGCCGCCGCCGCCCACCGGCACGAAGATGGCGTCCAGCGGGCCGCTGTGCTGATGGAGGATCTCCATGCCGATGGTGCCCTGACCGGCCACCACGTCGATATCATCGAAGGGAGGAATATAGGTGTAGCCGTGCTCCTCGATCAGCGCCTGGGCATGCTCGGCGGCGGCGGCGAAGGCATCGCCCTTGAGCACCACCTTGGCGCCCCGGGCGCGCACCGCGGCCACCTTGATCTCCGGGGTGATCCGCGGCATCACGATCACCGCCTTGACCCCCATCAGCCGGGCGGCCAGGGCCAGGCCCTGGGCATGGTTGCCCGCCGAGGCGGCGATCACGCCCTTGGCCTTCTGCTCGTCGCTGAGCCGGGCCATCTTGTTGTAGGCGCCGCGAATCTTGAAGGAGTAGACCGGCTGCAGGTCCTCCCGCTTGATCAGGATCTGGTTGTTGAGCCGCCGCGAGAGGAAGGATGCCGGAGAGATCGGCGTTTCCCGGGCCGCCTCGTAGACCCGGGCCTGGAGAATCTTCTTGACTGTATCTTCGAGCATCCTGATATCCCAAGACGCGCGGCCTGATTGCCGCACGGAGTGAAGCGAGAGAGGAAAAGGGACTATTGGTAGCAGACCCTTGGGCACCGCGTCCAGCCCGAGCCATAACGCCATGGCCATTACCGTGGGATAACCAAGGGGCGCCGGGGACGGGTCGGAGCAACACGCCTTTATCATGGACGCTGAAGTCGAGCGCCCAGGGAGGGGGGCACCACGTCTTTGCGAAGGCCTGTCGCCAGGATAGCCCCGGAGCCCCTGACCGTAGATGGAGGATAACCGCGATAGCTCTGCATCCAAAGCCGGGGCCCACTGCCCTATAATGGGCTCCACACTCATCCAGCCCCCATGGACCCGCTCCCATGACCCAAGACGAACTCAAGGCCGCCGTGGCCACCGCCGCCATCGACGAGATCCGCCCCCACCTGCACCGCGATACCGTGCTGGGTATCGGCACCGGCTCCACCGCCAACCTCTTTATCGATCAACTGGCCCGGCTACGCGACGACTTCGCCGGTGCCGTGGCCAGCTCCGAGGCCAGCGCCGAGCGACTGAAAGGGCATGGCATCGAGGTCTTCGAGCTCAATTCGACCGGCGGCGTGCCCTTCTATATCGACGGCGCCGACGAAGTGAACGCTCACCTTCATATGATCAAGGGGGGCGGCGCGGCCCTGACCCGGGAGAAGATCGTCGCCGCCTGCGCCGAGAGGTTCATCTGCATCGCCGACGCCTCCAAGCGGGTCACCACCCTGGGCGAGTTCCCGCTGCCCGTGGAGGTGATTCCCATGGCCCGCTCCTATGTGGCCCGGGAACTGGTCAAGCTGGGCGCCGACCCGGTCTATCGGGAGGGGGTGATCACCGATAACGGCAACCAGATCATCGACTGCTACGACTTCATGATCGAGGACCCGCTGGCCATGGAGGCCCGCCTCAATGCCATCGTCGGGGTGGTCACCAATGGTCTCTTCGCGGCCCGCGGCGCGGATGTGCTATTGCTCGGCACCGAGACCGGCGTGGAGCGGCATACCCCGGCCTGATTTCCCCGAGAGCAAGCGCCTACTGACTCTGGAAGGGCGGCTTTGATAACCCTTCCAGGGTCCGCGCCAGGGCGCCACGGTTGGCGGCCACCACGCGACGCCCCGCTTCGCCGAGGCGCTGACGCCTCGGTTCGTCGGCGAAGAGCGCCGTCAATCGCTCGGCCAGGGCCGGGCCATCCGCCACTTCCTCCAGGGCCTCGGCCTCGCGCAGCACCTCGGCGACCTCCTCGAAGTTGGCCAGGGCCGGGCCGCTCAGCACCGGCACCCCCAGGGCCGCCGGCTCCAGCAGGTTGTGACCGCCCACCGGCACCAGGCTGCCCCCCACGAAGGCCAGGTCTCCCGCCCCGTAGAGGGTCATCAGCTCGCCCAGGGTATCGCCCAGGTAGACCGCCGTCTGGCCATCCACCGCCGCCTCCCGGGAGCGCCTGGCGGTCGGCAGGCCCCGACGCTCGCAGAGCTCGGCCACGGCGTCGAAGCGCTGGGGATGGCGGGGCACCAGGATCAGCAGCGCCTGGGGATAGTGCTCGCGCAGCCGGGCATGGGCGTCCAGCAGCTGCTCGTCCTCCCCCTCATGGGTGGAGCCGGCCACCCAGACCGGGCGCTCGCCCAGCCGGGTACGTAAGCGCCGACTCGCCTCGCGTTGGGCCTCATCCGGACGGATATCGAACTTCAGGGAGCCGACGATGCGGGTTCGCTCGGCGACCATGCCGAGGGCCCGGAAGCGCTCGGCGTCCGCCGCCGACTTGGCGGCCAGCCAGTCGACGCTACCCAGGGCCTCATGCATCAAGGGGCGCAGGCGCCGATAGCCGTGGAAGGCCCGGGGGGAGAGGCGACCATTGAGTACCGCCACCGGCACCCCGCGGCGACGACAGGTAGCCAGGAGGTTGGGCCACAGCTCGGTCTCGAAGAACAGGGCCCGTGACGGGCGCAGCCGCGACACGAAACGCCGCGCCGCGCCGGGAAAGTCCAGGGGCAGGAAGACGTGACTCACCCGGCCCCGTCCCGCCACGGTGAGTTCCTCGGCCAGGGCCAGGGCGCGCTGGGCCCCGGTGGCGGTCATGGTGGTGATCACCAGGCGCTCGCCGGGGCGGGCCAGGGCCTCGATCAGCGGGCGGGCGGCGACCACCTCGCCCAGGGAGGCGCAGTGCAGCCAGGTGACCCGCTCGCCGGGAGGCGACGGGGGAATCCACCCCAGGCGCTGGCGACGCGGGTGAGTGGGCAGTGACTCACGCCAGACTCGGCGCCAGATCAGCGGCGCCAGGCCATAGAGGGCCGCCGAATAGAGCCAGCGTGGCCAGCCCATCAGCGCTTCCCGGGCTCGGTCGGCATCCGCCTAGTCCTCGCGATCGAGGATGGTGGAGATCATCGCGGTGGTGGAGACCCCGTCCTCGAAGCCCAGCACCTTGACCTCGCCGCCATGGGCGATCACCGCCTCGCCGCCGGCGATCTCCTCGGGACGGTAGTCGCCGCCCTTGACCAGCACGTCCGGCAGCACCCGACCGATCAGCTCGGCGGGGGTGTCCTCGGCGAAGGGCACCACCCAGTCCACGGCGCCCAGGCCGGCCAGGACCTGCATGCGCCGCACCAGCGGATTGATGGGCCGCTTGGGGCCCTTGAGGCGGGCGATGGAGGCGTCGTCGTTGACCGCCACGATCAGGCGGTCGCCCAGCTTGCGGGCCTGCTCCAGGTAGGCCACATGGCCGGCATGCAGGATATCGAAGCAGCCGTTGGTCATCACCACCCGCTCGCCGCGGGCCTGGGCGGCGCGCACCGCCTCCGTCAGGGCCGGCGCCTCGATCACGCCGAACTCGGCCAGCTTGTCGCCGTGCAAGGCGGTGTAGAGCTCGGCGATGGAGAGGGTGGCGGTGCCCGGCTTGGCCACCACCAGGCCGGCGGCCAGGTTGGCCAGGGTCATGGCCTCGGGGAAGCCGTGGCCGGCGGCCAGCGCCAGGCCCAGCACGCCGATCACGGTATCGCCGGCGCCGGTGACATCGAACACCTCCCGGGCCCGGGTGGGCAGGTGCAGGGGCTCGTGGTCGGCGCGGATCAGGGTCATGCCCTTCTCGCTGCGGGTGATCAGCAGCGCCTCGAGATCGAGCTCCCGGCGCAGCGCCTCGCCCTTGGCGGCTAGCTCGGCGTCGTCGCGGCAGGGTCCCACCACCGCCTCGAATTCGGTGAGGTTGGGGGTGATGACGCTGGCCCCACGATACTTGCGGAAGTCGCTACCCTTGGGGTCGACCAGTACCCGCTTGCCGGCGGCGCGCACCGCATCGATCAGCGCCTCGACCCGGTTGAGGGTGCCCTTGCCGTAGTCGGAGAGGATCACCAGGTCCACCTCCGCCAGGCGCTCGGCGACCCGTTCGCCCAGCTCGCCGGTATCCACCTCGCAGAGCCCCTCCTCGAAGTCGAGGCGAATCAGCTGCTGGTTGCGGCTCATTACCCGCAGCTTGGTGATGGTGGGAATCTCGGCGCTGCGCTGAAAGTGAACGCTCACTCCGGCGTCTTCCAGGCGCTCGCTCAGCAGGCCGGCGTTATGGTCGTCGCCCACTAGGCCGGCCAGTTCGGCCTGGGCCCCCAGGGAGGCGATATTCAGCGCCACGTTGGCGGCGCCGCCGGGGCGATCCTCGCTCTCGCCCACCTTGACCACCGGCACCGGGGCCTCGGGGGAGATACGCGAGGTGCCGCCGTGCCAGTAGCGATCCAGCATGACATCGCCCACCACCAGCAGGCGGGCCTGTTCCAGGGCGGTCAGATCAAGCTTCATTCCTTGGCTCCGATAGCAGGGCGTCGAGGCGCGCGATCACGTCCTCGGCACGAATCAGGGACATGGCGTCCGGGTGGCGCACCCGCTGGCCCCATTCCAGCGCCTCGGGGTCCTTGTGCAGGTAGCTGCGCACCGCCTCGGGGTAGCGATTCACCACCGAGTCACGCCACAGGTAGGGGCCGGCCCGCTCCGGGTTCGTGGTAGCGAAGAGCCCCACCACCGGCGTCGCGAGGGCATTGGCCATATGTACCGGCCCGGAATCGGGGGCGACCACCACCCGCGCCCGGTCGATCAGCGCCAGGAGTCCCTTGAGGGAGGTGGCACCGATGGCGTCGATCAGCACCTCGTCCTGGCACAGCCGGCGAATCTGCTCGGCCATCTCCCGCTCCTGGGGCGTGTCGCTGCCGGTGAGCACCGTCTTCAGGCCATATTGACGCCAGGCGTGATCGATCACCGCGGCGAAGCCTTCCGCCGACCAGTTGCGGAAGTTACGCAGCCGCGCGCTGCTGCAGGGGCTGATCAGCAGATAGGGCGCCTCGCCGGTGAGCCGACGAGCCTCGCCCACGGCGCCCTCGGGAATCGGCAGGTCCCAGGTCAGGGAGGTGTCCTGCACGCCCAGCAGGCGGGCGAAGTCCATAAAGGAGTCGAGCACATGGGCGCGGGGGTGGGGCGCCAGGTGACGCTGCACGAACCAGTGCTGCTTGTCCTTGGCGCGGGCCGGGTCGTAGCCGATGCGTACCCGAGCCTTGAGGCCGAGGGAGAGCACGCTGGCACGCACCGCCTGCTGCATGTGCAGCAGGGCATCGAAGCGGGTCTCGCGCAGCTGGCGCCAGATGGCGCGCATGCCGGCCAGGCCGGTGGCCTTGTCATAGACCACGAACTCGACCCCGGAGAGGCCGGCCAGTAGACTGTGCTCGCCCTTGCCGATGATCCAGGTGATGCGCACGCCGGGCCACTGGCGTTGCAAGGCACGCACCGTCGGCACCAGGTTGCAGACATCGCCCAGGGCGGAGAGCCGCAGCACGCAAAGGTGCTCGGGGTGGGCGGGCAGAGGATGCTTCATGCGGTTGGCTATATCCCGAACGGAAAAGGCGGTCATTCTATATGATGCCGACAGTTTAAGTGACGCCGCCCCCGGGCCACAAATCGGCCCCGGCGGCGCGCCGACGCCTGCCTGGTTCCGGGGCGACTTCTGGGAGGCCCGCCAGGCGGTGGTCGGCCAGGCCCCGGGGCGGGGCGCTAGCCTGTTTCTCGAGGCGGGCCCCGAGGAGTGGGTGCTGCGCCCCTATCGCCGCGGCGGCCTGATCGCCCGGCTCAGCGAGGCGCGCTACCTGTGGACCGGCGAGGCGCGCAGTCGCGCCTTCCGCGAACTGCGCCTGACGGCGGCACTCCATGAGCGGGGCCTGCCGGTACCGCGACCGGTGGCCGCCTGCCTCTGGCGCCATGGCCTGACCTACGAGGCGGCGCTGATTACGGTGCGCCTGCCCGGCGCCAAGGCCCTGGCCGAACGCCTGACCCGCGCCGACGCCACCCTGCTGGCGCGGGTCGGCCGCACCATCCGCCAGTTTCATCGGGCGGGGCTGGATCACGTCGACCTCAATGCCCGCAACCTGCTGGTGGACGAGACCGACCAGGTGTGGCTGATCGATCTCGACCGCTGCCGCCTGCGCGCCCCCGGCCCCTGGCGCGAACGCAACCTGCAACGCCTGGAACGCTCGCTGAAGAAGTTCGGCGTCCCCGAGGCCATGGCCGCCATTCGCCGCGGTTACGCGGAGTAGAGGCGCGACAACAGGGCCTCCTGCGCGCCCAGGATATCGCTCGTCTCGGGCACCCGACCGTCACGATGGAAGACCGCCTCGTGGCACGCCTCGTAGTGGGGCCAGTAGCGGAAGGGTACCGTCATGTAGAAGATCCCCAGCGTCGGCGTATGAGTGGCCAGGGCCAGGTTCCTGACCCCGGTGTCCCCGGAGACCAGCAGCGCGCTCTCGGCGAGGAAGGGCGCCAGGGCATCCAGGTCGAGGCGCCGTTGCACCGAGACATTGTCGTGCCGCCCGGCGATATCCATCAGGAAGTCACCGCTCTCTTCCGCCTTGTTCCCTTCCAGCAGCACATGCTGATAGCCGGGGAAACGAATGGCGGCCTGATCGATCAACGCCGCCCAGGATTCTCGAGAGAGGGACTTGCGGCTCACCGCCGCATAGGGGAAATAGACGATGCGGCGGTGAGCCTCCCCCGGCCGATGGCGAGGCAGGGAGAACTCCAGCGGATACTGCGGCTTGTGCCCCATGACCTTGAGGAAATCGAGCAGGATCTCCGCCTCATAGTGGAAGTCGGAACGCAGGATCCCCACATCGAAGAGCAGCCGATTGAAGACCTGGCGATAGGGAAAGCCGAGCTTGACCCGCGCCGGGGTCACCAGGCTGAGCAGCCGGGAGCGGGAGGTGTCGGCCAGGTCGAAGAGCACGTCATAGCGCCCCGGCTCGCGCAGCGAGCGCCATTGCTCGGCCAGGGAGCCCTCGCCATCCAGCACATGCACCGCGTCGATCAGGTCCCTCGGCAGCGCGTACTGATAGCGGCTGACCGTGCTCAGGGTGATATGGGCCCGCGGGAAGAAACGACGCAGCTCCACCAGGAAGGGACGCGCCGCCATCATGTCACCGAAGGCGCACTGGCGGATCACCAGGATTCGGCGCACCTCCTGCGGATCCAGTGCCGATAGCCAGCGCCGCCCGCGCTCATTCAGATACCCGCCTTTCTCCACCCAGGCCTTCATGGTGCCTTCTCCGTTTCTAGGTCCCGATAAATCGCCGTCAGGGCGGCGATATGTGCACTGATCTCGAACTCCTGGGCGACCCGCTCCGCGGCGGCTTCCCCCAGGGCCCGGCGCAGGCCGGCATCCTCGGCCAGCTCGTGCAGGGCCTCGGCCCAGGCCAGGGGCGAATCCGGTGGCGCCAGGCGCCCGCACGTCGGCGGCAGCAGCTCGGGGATGGCGCCGCTATCGGCACCGATCACCGCCTTGCCGGCGGCCATCGCCTCGATCACGGTGAGGCCGAAGGCCTCGTTCACCGAGGGCACACAGACCAGGTCCAGGGCCTCCATCAGCCGCGGCAGGTCGCGACGAAAGCCGGTCAGGGTGATGCGCTCGCCCAGAGCCAGCTCGGCGATACGCGAGCGCAGCCGCGCCACATAGGCTTCGTCGCTGCCCTCGCTGGCCTCGAGACCGCCGATCAGCACGCCCTGGAAGCGTAGCGCCGGCGCCAGCCGCGCCAGTTCCGCCAGGGCCTCCAGCCACAGCTCCTGCCCCTTGCCCGGCGTCAGCCGCCCCGGCAGGCCGATGGCGATGGCGCCGTCGGCAATGCCCAGCTCGCCGCGCAGGGTGGCGCATTCTCGCGCCGTCAGCCGCGGCCGATAGGGCGTGGTGTCGATGCCCAGGTAGAGGCGTTGAATGCGTTCCGGGGGCAGCGCGAAGGCCTTGAGGTTACGGGCCCGGGTCGCCTCGCTGATGGAGAGCAGCCGGCTCAGCTTGCCGTAGGCCCAGCGATGGTAGGGCCCCTTCTTGGGCCGGGTCACGCCCATGTGCTCGGTGAATACCAGGCGCAGGGCGGGCCAGAGAGTGGCCAGCAGGGCGGCCAGGCGCAGGTCGCTGGACTTGTGACAATGCACCACGCGGATATCATGGTGCTTCAGATAGCGCAGGATCCGCGGCGCCGCCAGCAGGGCGCGACCCCGGGAGGGCACCGTCAAGGGCGTGATGCCGGCCTCCTCGAGGCTGGCCGCCACTCGAGACCCCGCCAACGCCAGGCCGTGGGCCTGCCAGCCCTGGCGTTCGAGCTCGGGTATCATCCGTGCCGGGTACATTTCCAGTCCACCCCACCCTTCAGAGAGGCAGATATGCATTACCTTGTGGGACAAGGTCGTCTCCTTCGTTGCCAAGCCGGGATCCGGGCCCGCCGATGACCGATGCCACCGCCTCCCCGCAGCGCATCCTGGTGGTGCGCAACGACAAGCTGGGCGATTTCATGCTCGCCTGGCCGGCCCTGGCGAGCCTTAAACGGGCCAGTGGCGCTAACCATATCACCGTCCTGGTGCCCGGCTATACCGCGGCCCTGGCGCGAGCCTGCCCCTGGGTGGACGAGGTGCTGGTGGATCCCGGCGATCAGGCCGAGCGTCGCGCCCAGCGCGAGCTGCTGGACACCCTGCGCCGGGGGCGCTTCGATGCCCTGCTGACCCTCTTCTCCACGCCACGTATCGGCTGGCTGGGCTGGCGGGCGGGCATTCCCCTGCGCCTGGCGCCGGCCACCAAGTGGGCGCAGGTATTCTACAACCGCCGGATCACCCAGCGTCGTTCGCGTTCCGAGAAGCCGGAATACGTCTACAACCTGGAGCTCGCCCGCGCCCTGCAGCGCGAGCTGGGGCAGGTCACACCGGAGGTGGCGCCCCCCTACTGGCCGCTGCCTGCCGCGGAGCGCCAGGCCCAGCGCCAACGGCTCGGTGACGAGCTGGGCCTGGCCTCCGAGCGCCCCTGGCTCTTCCTCCACCCGGGCAGCGGCGGCTCGGCGGTCAACCTGACGGCGGCACAGTATCGCGACCTGGCGGTCGGCGTCTCCGCCCGCCTGACCCGCCCGCCCCTCTGGCTGCTTACCGCCGGCCCCGGCGAGGAGGCCACCGCCGATAAGCTGGCCCAGAGTCTGGGTGACGCGGGCCTCGAGGCCCATCGGGTGCCCCCGCGCCCCGACCTGGCCGCCTTCGCCAGGACCCTGATGGCGGCGGACCTGTTTATCGCCGGCTCCACCGGCCCGCTGCATATCGCCGCCTGCCTGGATCGTCCCACGGCGGGGTTCTATCCCGCCAAGCGCTCGGCGACGCCGCTACGCTGGCAGACCTGCAACCGGGCGGAGCAGCGGCTGGCCTTCAGCCCGCCGGCCCTGCCGGGTCAGGAGACCGATATGGCGCGGATCGACCTGCAAGCGGCCGCAGAGGCCATCGCCGAGCGGATCCACCAGCAAGACAAAAGCGAAGAATAATTAACTATCGGAGCTCGGCGGTGACCCTGGAGAGCGGCTATCGGCGGTATCGCCGGACGGCGGGCCGGTACGGGTTCGTACCCAGAGGTCGGCGGTGACCTTGGAGAGCGGCGAAGGACCTTCGCCCTCCGGCCGTTAGTGGCTATCGGAGGTATCGCCGGGCGGCGGGCCGGTGCGGGTCCGTACCCAGAGGTCCGCATACTTAGCAAAGGTGGAGTGCGCCGAGAGCAGCGCCAGCAGCAGCCCCTGGCGACCGTCCAGGAAGCCCGCCTTGAGCAGGTACATGCGCAGGAAACAGCCGATGCCGTGCACCACCCCCGCCCCCAGGCTGCCGCGCTTGCCCCGGGCGGCTCGCTGCTCCGCCCAGGCCTGGGCGTAGTGGGCCGACTTCTCCAGGTAGTGGCGCAGGTCGCGGTAGGTGAAGTGGAGCAGGTCTCCGGCGAGCGCCTTGACCGGCAACCCTTCGGGATTCTCCAGCTTCTCGTGCACCAGGGCGTCGTTATAACCGGCGCGGCCCCGGGGATAGAGGCGCGCCACCCGGTCCGGGTACCAGCCGGAGTGGCGAATGAAATCGCCGAAACACCAGGAGAGCCGCGCCAGGGTGTAGATCGCCGGGGTCGTCTCGGCCAGGGCGGCCTGGAGGCTCCGGCGCAGCTCCGGCGTGACCCTTTCGTCGGCATCCACCATCAGGATCCAGTCGCTCTCCACCAGGGCCTCGGCCCGGCGACGCTGGATCCCGAAGCCCTGCCAGTCCGCCGCCACCGCCACCTTGTCGGTATAGCGGGCGGCGATCTCGCGAGTGGCATCCTGGCTGCCGGCATCCAGCACCACGATCTCGTCGACCCAGGTCAGGGTATCGAGACAGGCGGCGAGGTGCTCGGCCTCGTTCTTGACGATGAGTACGGCGGCCAGCGACATAAGGCGATCCTGCGCTAAGGGAAGTGGGCGCCAGTGTAAGGGGGCCCCGGCCCCATCGCAACGCGCCCTCTCCAGCCCGGTAGCGAAGCTTGTTAGGCTAGGAGGTTGCCGAATGCGCTAATGGCGTCGGCAGTCCTCCAGGTCCCCCCTCAACCGCCAGAGAAACCGCCTTGAAACCGAGCCTCCCCCTGCCGAGCCATCCCCTTCGCGCCCCCCGCTGGTGGGCCCTGGGCGTCCTGGGCCTCTGCCTGGGACATGCCCTGAGCGTGCTGCTGCCGATTCCCTGGTTCAGCCTGCTGCCCATCGCCGGCCTGTGGCTGGGCCTGGCCGCCAGGCTGGGCTGGGGGGCGCCGCGGCATGCCCGCTATCGACGCGTCTGGCCCTGGTCGCTGCTGCCCCTGGCCCTGTGGTGGGTCTACCTCTACCTCTCCCATGGCTTCGGCATCGTCGACCTGGGGGCGGTCTTCTTCCATCTGCAGGCGGGCATCTCCGAGCACGGCGGGGCCGGGCGCATCACCGCGGCCATCCTCTATACCCTGGCGGGCCTGCTGAGCCTGGTGGCCTTCACCTGGTTGATTCGCACCGACAGGCGCTGGCGACTCTGGGAGAAGGTGCTGATGCTGGCCCTGGTGGCCGGCAACCCCCTGCTCTTCGGCCTGGGGCAGCGCGGCGCGGCCATCGTGGTGGAGGACGACGGGGCCTGGCTCGACCGCCGCTATCAGCAGCCCGTGCTCCAGGACCGCCCGGCCTCGCCCCCCAATCTGCTGGTGATCTACCTGGAGAGCCTCGAGCGCACCTACGCCGACCGGGAGCGCTTCGGCGATGCCTATGCCGACCTGGACCGAGTCGGCGCGCGGGGCAGCGTCTTCGCGGGGGTGCGCCAGCTCGACAATACCGGCTGGACCATGGCCGGGATGATCGCCAGCCAGTGCGGGGTACCGCTGATGCCCGCCGGCCTACTGCACGACCGCCAGTTCGAACCCCTGGAGGCGGTGGCCCCCGGGGTCGACTGCCTGGGCGACCTGCTGAGCGAGGAGGGCTATCGCCTCACCTACCTGGGCGGCGCCAGCACCGACTTCGCCGGCAAGGGGCTGTTCTACGAGGGGCATGGCTTCGATCGGGTGCTGGGCCGCGAAGCGCTGACCCCGCGCCTGGCCGACCCGGATTACCTCAACAGCTGGGGGCTCTACGACGACACCCTCTTCGACATCGCCATGCAGGAGATCGACGCCCTGGAAGCCGAACCCGGCCCCTGGGGCCTGGTCATGCTGACCCTGGGCAGCCATGCCCCCCATGGCTACCCGTCCCGGCGCTGCCGGGAGCGCCAGGGCGAATTCGATGGCGTGGATATCCTCTACTCGGTGGAGTGCACCGCCTGGCTGACCCGCGACTTCCTGGAACGCCTGGAGGCCAGGGGCCTGCTGGACGACACCCTGGTGATGATCGCCAGCGATCACCTCAGCATGCGGGTCTCGGCCTGGGACCAGTTGGTCCTCGGCGAGCGGGACAACACCTTCATGCTGTTGGGGCCGGGCGTCGAGCCGACCCACATCGAGCGACAGGCCTCGACCCTGGACCTCTACCCCACCCTGCTGGAGGCCATGGGTTACGACCTGCCCCAGCACCGGGCCGGCCTGGGAGTCTCCCTGCTGGCGCCCACCCTCAACCTGGTGGAACGCCACGGGGTCGAAGAGATCAACCGGCGCCTGACCCAGGAGCGTGCCCTGCAGCAGCGTCTCTGGGAGGGGTTGGCCCCGCAGCCCAGGACCCAGGGCGACGAGGACGCCGCCCCGGATGGCGTGGAGCAGGTCACGGAAATGCCCCGGGACAGGCCCGCGGGAGAGGTGCCACCGCTTTAACCCTGGATGCCGGCGGGCTCGGCGAGCAGGGCCGTCAGCAGGCGCTCGGGGGTCATTTGGGTCAGGCAGTGGGTATGCCCCAGGGGACAGGTGCGCTGGAAGCAGGGCGAACACTCCAGCGACAGGGTATGGATCTCGGCGTTGCCGGTCAGCGGCGGCGTATAGGCCGGCGAGGAGGAGCCGTAGAGGGCATGCACCCGGGTCCCCACCGCCGCCGCCACATGCATCAGGCCGGAGTCGTTGGTCACCACCTGGCGGCAATCGGCGAGCAGGTCCACCGCATCCGCCAGCCGGGTCTTGCCGCACAGGTTATGGGCATGCTCGAGCCCGGCGCTGATCGTGTCCCCGGCCTCCACGTCCTTGGGACCACCCAGCACCCGCACCTCGAAGCCTCGTTCCACCAGGGCCTCGGCCAGGGCCCGGAAGTGCGCCAGGGGCCACTGCTTGGCGGGCCCATACTCGGCCCCCGGCATCATGCCGATGGCGGGCCGCGACGACAGGCCCCGGGCCAGGCGCAGCTCCACCAGGTTATCGGCATCCACCTCAAGCCGCGGCCGCGGAATCGGGAAGTCGCCGGCGGCGGCCGCCTCGGCGGGCAGCCCCAGGGCCACGAAGCGTTTCACGGTCTGGTCGAGTACCGCCTTGTCGAGGCGCCGACGATCATTGAGCAGGCCATAGCGCTGCTCGCCGGTGAAGCCGGTGCGCCGGGGAATGCGCGCCAGGAAGGGTACCAGGGCCGACTTCAGGGAGCGCGGCAGGACGATGGCCCAGTCATAGCGCCCTTTCAACTGGGCGGCCAGGGCCCGGCGCACGCCCCAGCCGAACTGACCATGCCCCACCTCCAGGCCATGGGCCTCGTCCACCTCGGCCATGCGCTCGAGGATCGGCAGCGACCAGGGCGGCGCCACCACGCCGATACGGCAACCGGGGTGGCGCGCCTTGAGGGTCATGAACAGGCTCTGGGCCATCACCATGTCGCCGACCCAGGAGGGGCCGACCACCAGGATGCGGGGCCCCTCGGTGGCCTCGGCGCTAGCCATTCAGCCACTCCAGGTAGGCGCGCACGCCCTGGGCCACGCTCTTGAACTCGGCGTCATAGCCGGCCTCCCGCAGCCGCGAGATATCGGCGCGGGTGTAGCTCTGGTAGCGCCCCTTGAGCTCCTCGGGGAAGTCGATGTACTCGATCTTGCCGCGGCCGTAGTAGTCGATCACCGCCTCGCCGATGGCCTTGAAGGGCTCGGCGCGGCCGCTGCCCAGGTTGAAGATGCCGGAGCGCTCCGGGTGGTCGAGGAACCACAGGTTGACGTCGACCACGTCGCCCACATAGACGAAGTCGCGGCTCTGCATGCCCGCCTCATAGCCGTCCCAGGCGC
This sequence comes from Halomonas sp. NCCP-2165, assembly GCF_023708045.1. Lineage (NCBI taxonomy): Bacteria > Pseudomonadati > Pseudomonadota > Gammaproteobacteria > Oceanospirillales > Halomonadaceae > Halomonas > Halomonas sp. NCCP-2165. The sequence continues at coordinate 10,950 of NZ_BRCY01000020.1, read as the reverse complement.
CGAACAGCTTGAGGTCCTGGCCGGCGCTCACCTGGGTATGGTGGTGATAGGCGACGCTGGCCATCTTGCCCTTGTGCTGCTCCCGGGGGCCATAGACATTGAAGTAGCGGAAACCCACCACCTGACTGGTGAACTGATCCCAGCGGGCGCGCACGTACTGATCGAAGAGCAGCTTGGAGTAGCCGTAGACGTTGAGGGGCTTCTCGTGCTCCGGCGCCTCCACGAACACCTCGCTGCCGCCATAGGTGGCCGCCGAGGAGGCGTAGAGGAAGGGGATGCCGCGCTGCTGACAGAAGTGCAGCAGCACCTTGGAGTACTCGAAGTTGTTGTCGAGCATGAAGCGGCCGTCCCACTCGGTGGTGTCGGAGCAGGCCCCCTCGTGGAAGATCGCCTCGATGGTCGGCAGGGTCGCCGGCCCCCCGGCGAGCTCCGCCTCGGCGCGGCGCCGGAAGTCATCCTTGTCCAGGTAGTCACCGAGGGTGCAGTCGGCCAGGTTGACGAACTTGGTGCCGTCGGAGAGGTCGTCCACCACCATCACGTCCTGATGGCCGCGGGCATTCAGGGCCTTGACCAGATTCGAGCCGATAAAGCCGGCCCCGCCTGTTACTACGATCATCGCTTGAGTCCTCTATCGTCCGGGCCGGCGCCGCGGACCGACTTGCCCGGGTGCCTATAACCGATTCCCCACTGATTGTATACTTGACGCCTTGTGAATTCATGGGCCAACCGGTGCTTCACCAATGACAGAGTCGACGCCTGACGCGAAAACCTTCCAGGGCCTGATCCTCGCCCTGCAGCAATACTGGGCCGAACAGGGCTGTGTGGTCATGCAGCCGCTGGATATGGAAGTCGGTGCCGGCACCTTTCACCCGGCCACCTTCCTGCGCTCCATCGGCCCCGAGACCTGGAACGCCGCCTATGTGCAGCCGTCCCGCCGCCCCACCGACGGCCGCTACGGCGAGAACCCCAACCGCCTGCAGCACTACTACCAGTTCCAGGTGGTGATGAAGCCCTCGCCCAAGGACCTCCAGGACCTCTACCTGGGGTCCCTGAAGCGCCTGGGCATCGATCCCCTGGTGCATGATATCCGCTTCGTCGAGGACAACTGGGAATCGCCGACCCTGGGCGCCTGGGGCCTGGGCTGGGAGGTGTGGCTCAACGGCATGGAGGTGACCCAGTTCACCTACTTCCAGCAGGCCGGCGGCATCGAGTGCTTCCCGGTCACCGGCGAGCTCACCTATGGCCTCGAGCGAATCGCCATGTACCTGCAGGACGTGGACAGCGTCTACGACCTGGTCTGGACCATCGCCCCGGACGGCACTCAAGTCACCTACGGCGACGTCTACCTGCAGAACGAGCGCGAGCAGTCCGCCTACAACTTCGAGCACGCCGATGTGCCGGCGCTGTTCAATGCCTTCGACCACCAGGAGAAGGAGTGCGCCAAGCTGCTCGAGGCCGGCCTGCCGCTGCCCGCCTACGAGCAGGTGCTGAAGGCCTCCCACACCTTCAACCTGCTGGACGCCCGCCACGCCATCTCGGTCACCGAACGCCAGCGCTATATCCTGCGGGTGCGCACCATGGCCCGGGACGTGGCCCACGCCTACTACGACTCACGCAAGGCCGCCGGCTTCCCCATGGCCCCCGAGGCCCTGCGCCGTGAACTGCTGGCCGACGAACAGGGAGACGCTTGAGCATGGCATCCTCTACTTTCTTGCTGGAACTCGGTGTCGAGGAACTGCCTCCCGGTGCCATCGATAGCCTCGCCGACGCCCTGGCCGAGGGCCTGCGTCGCGGCCTGAGCGACGCCGAGATCGACTTCGGCGCCATCCGCGCCCACGCCACCCCCCGCCGCCTGGCGGTGGAGATTGTCGAGCTCGCCGACAAGCAGCCGGACCGCGAAGTCGAACGCCGCGGCCCGGCCCTGGCCGCCGCCTTCAAGGACGGCCAGCCCACCAAGGCCGCCGAAGGCTTCGCCCGCTCCTGTGGCGTCGGCGTCGACGAGTTGATCCACCTGGAGACCGACAAGGGCACCTGGCTCGGCTACCGGGAACAGCAGCAGGGCGAAGCCACCACCGCCCTGCTGCCGGCCATCGCCGACAAGGCCATCGCCGCCCTGCCGGTGCCCAAGAACATGCGCTGGGGCGCCTCGCGCATCGAGTTCTCGCGCCCGGTGCACTGGCTGGTGATGCTCTATGGAGATCGCGTGGTGGAAGCCGAGATCCTCGGCCTCACCGCCTCCCGCACCACCTATGGCCACCGCTTCCATGCCCCCGAGGCCATCGAGCTGGCCCGGGCCGACGGCTACCTGGCGACCCTGGAAGAGGCCTATGTGCTGGCCGATCGCCACAAGCGTCGCGAGCGGATCCGCGAGCAGGTGCTGGCCGAGGCGGAGTGCCAGGAGGCCGAGGCGGTGATCGACGAGGCGCTGCTCGACGAGGTCAGCGGCCTGGTGGAGTGGCCGGTGGCCCTGACCGGCAGCTTCGACGAGCGCTTCCTGGAGGTGCCGCCGGAGTGCCTGATCTCCTCCATGAAGGCCAACCAGAAGTACTTCCACCTGCTGGACAGCGACGGCAAGCTCAAGCCGCTGTTTATCACCGTGTCCAATATCGAGAGCCGGGATCCCCAGCAGGTGATCGAAGGCAACGAGCGGGTGATCCGCCCGCGCCTGGCCGACGCCGCCTTCTTCTACGACACCGACCGCAAGACGCCGCTGGCCGAGCGCCGCGACGGCCTGGCCAGCGTGGTCTTCCAGCAGCAGTTGGGCACCCTGGCCGACAAGGCCGACCGCTCCGCGGTGGTGGCTCGGTATATCGCCGAGCGCATCGGCGGCGACCCCCTGCATGCCGAGCGGGCCGCCCAGTTGGCCAAGTGCGACCTGGTCACCGAGATGGTGCTGGAGTTCCCCGAACTGCAGGGCATCATGGGCTGCTACTACGCGCGCCAGGATGGCGAGCCAGAGGCCGTGGCCCGGGCCCTCTACGAGCAGTACCTGCCGCGCAATGCCGGCGACGAGATCCCCCAGAGCCAGACCGGCCAGGCCGTGGCCCTGGCCGACCGCCTGGACACCCTGACCGGCATCTTCGGCATCGGTCAGCGCCCCACCGGCACCAAGGACCCCTTCGCCCTGCGCCGCGCCGCCATCGCCGTGCTCAATATCCTGGTCAAGGGCGAGCTGGATCTCGACCTGCGTGAGCTGCTGAGCCTGGCGGTGGAGCAGCACCGCGACCTGCCCAAGGCCGAGGGGCTGGTGGACCTGGTGTTCGACTATATGCTCGAGCGTTTCCGCGCCTGGGCCCAGGACGAGGGCATGGCGGTGGAGAGCTATCTGGCGGTGCGTGCCCGCCCGGTCACCAAGCCCCTGGACTTCGCCCGCCGCATGCGCGCCGTGCACGGCTTCGCCGCCCGCGACGAGGCCACGGCCCTGGCCGCCGCCAACAAGCGGGTCTCCAATATCCTCGCCAAGCAGGAGCATGACGGCAGCACCCGGGTGAACCCCGAGCTGTTGCAGGAAAATGCCGAGCAGGTGCTGCATCAGGCCCTGGCGGCACGCCGCGAGGAGGTGGCCCCGCTGTTCCAGGCCGCCGACTACAGCGCCGCCCTGGACCGCCTGGCCGCCCTGCGCGAGCCCGTCGATACCTTCTTCGACGAGGTGATGGTGATGGCCGAGGAACCGGCGGTGCGCGCCAATCGCCTGGCCCTGCTCGCCGACCTCCAGGCGCTGTTCCTGGAAGTGGCGGATATCGCCGAACTCCAGCAGTAAGCAGCGTTCCCGCAAGACCAAGGGCCGGCGAGTCAGACTCGCCGGCCCTTTTCTATTCACTCCGCCCAGCCGGACGTTTCACGTGAAACACCGCCGGCGCCAGAGCCGACTTGGCAGCCGATGTTCCACGTGAAACACTCCCCACCACCTAACGACAGCCACGAGGACGCGATGCCCATGCCCTCCCCCGACCGTCTGGTCATTCTCGATCGCGATGGCGTGATCAACCAGGACTCCGATGCCTACGTGAAGTCTCTGGAGGAGTTCCTCCCCTACCCCAGCGCCATCGCCGCCATCGGCCGCCTCTGCCAGGCGGGGTGGACGGTGGCGGTGGCCACCAACCAGTCGGGCATCGCCCGGGGCTACTATAGCGAGGCCACCCTGGGAGAGATGCATGCGGAGCTGCGGCGCCGGGTCGCCGCGGCCGGCGGCGAGCTGGCGCATATCGCCTACTGCCCCCATGGCCCCGACGACGACTGCGACTGTCGCAAGCCGCTGCCCGGCCTGCTCAAGCAGATCCGCGATGCCCTGGGTCTGGACAGCCTGGCGGGGAGCTGGATGGTGGGCGATAGCCTGCGCGATCTGCAGGCCGGTGAGACGCAAGGATGTCACGGCGTGCTGGTCAGGACCGGCAAGGGCGAACGCACCCTGGCCAAGCATCCGGAGCTCGCCGCCCGCGGCAGCGAGACCCGTACCTTCGATGACCTGGCCGCCTTCGTCGACTGGCTGCTGGCCGAACAGGCGAAATAAGCTGGAAAGCAGCTTAATATGAATCGCCCCCATGGCAAGGCCATGGGGGCGATGTTTCTTCCAGCTTAAAGCTTATGGCTTACAGCTACCGGCGCAGCCGGGGGGGTGAAGCCCCGTTAAACGTCGAGGTTGGCGACCAGGGCATTGCGCTCGATAAAGTCGCGACGCGGCTCCACCTCGTCGCCCATCAGGGTGTTGAACATCATATCGGCGGCCACCGCATCCTCGATGGAGACCCGCAACATGCGCCGGGTGTCCGGGTTCATGGTGGTCTCCCACAGCTGATCGGGGTTCATCTCCCCCAGCCCCTTGTAGCGCTGGATGGAGAAGCCGCGCTGGGCCTCCTTCATCAGCCACTCCAGGGCCTCGTAGAAGGTCGCCACCGACCGCTGGCGCTCGCCGCGGGCCACGTAGGCCCCCTCCTCCAGCAGGCCATCCAGGGTCTCGCCCAGGCCGGCCATGGCGCGGTAATCGGCGCTGCCGAAGAAGTCGTTGCCCCAGACGTAGTCGCTGGTCACCCCGTGGGCGATCAGCGACACCTTGGGCAGGTAGAAGCCCCGCTCGCTGTCCTCATGGAGCTGGAAGACATAACGGGGCCCGCCCTCGTAGGCCACCATGGCATCCATCTCCGCCTGCAGGCCATCGATCCACTGCTGCATGGTGCCACGATCGCGAAGGCTCTCATCGCCGTTCAGGGCCGCGGCATGCACCATCTTGCGCAGCACCTCGATGGGATAGACCCGGGACAGGCGATCGATGCGATTCATCACATCGCGGTACTGCTTGACCAGCGCCTCGAGCTGCTCGCCGGCGATGCCCGGGGCATCGGCATTGACGCAGAGGCGGGCACCGTCCAGGGCGGTCGCGGTCAGGTAGTCGGTGAGCGCCTGCTCGTCCTTGAGGTAGGTCTCCTGCTTGCCGCGCTTGATCTTGTAGAGCGGCGGCTGGGCGATAAACACATGGCCCCGCTCGATCAGCTGCGACATCTGACGGAAGAAGAAGGTCAGCAGCAGGGTACGGATATGCGAGCCGTCCACGTCCGCATCGGTCATGATGATGATGGAGTGGTAGCGCAGCTTGTCCGGGTTGAACTCCTCCCGGCCGATGCCGCAGCCCAGGGCGGTGATCAGGGTGCCCACCTCCGCCGAGGAGAGCATCTTGTCGAAGCGCGCCTTCTCCACGTTGAGGATCTTGCCCTTGAGGGGCAGGATCGCCTGGGTACGGCGATCGCGCCCCTGCTTGGCGCTGCCACCGGCGGAGTCACCCTCCACCAGGTAGAGTTCGGAGAGGCTCGGATCCTTCTCCTGGCAGTCCGCCAGCTTGCCGGGCAGGCCGGCGATATCCAGGGCGCCCTTGCGGCGGGTCATGTCGCGGGCCTTGCGCGCCGCCTCCCGGGCCCGGGCGGCGTCGAGCATCTTGTTGACCACCGCCTTGGCCTCGTTGGGATGCTCGATCAGGTACTCGGAGAAGAGCCGCCCCATCTCCTGCTCCACCGCGGTCTTCACCTCGGAGGAGACCAGTTTCTCCTTGGTCTGGGAGGAGAACTTCGGATCCGGCACCTTGACCGAGATGATCGCCGTCAGGCCCTCCCGGGCGTCGTCGCCGGAGGTATTTACCTTGGCCTTCTTGAGCAGTCCCTCGGCCTCGATGTAGCCATTGAGGGTACGGGTCAGCGCCGCGCGGAAGCCCGCCAGGTGGGTGCCGCCGTCGCGCTGGGGAATGTTGTTGGTATAACAGAAGATATTCTCGGCGAAGGTGTCGTTCCACTGCATCGCCACCTCGACACCGACGCCGTCCTCGCGCTCCACGTTGAAGTGGAAGACCGAATTGAGCGTGCTCTTGTTGGTATTGAGGTGATTGACGAAGGCCTTGAGGCCCCCCTCGTAGTGGAACAGCTCTTCCTTGCCGCTACGCTCGTCGATCAGGCGAATCGCCACCCCCGAGTTGAGGAAGGAGAGCTCGCGCAGGCGCTTGGCCAGGATATCGTAGTGGAACTCGATATTGGCGAAGGTCTCCGGCGAGGGGCGGAAATGGACCCGGGTACCGCTCTGCTCGGTCTTGCCCACCACGCTCAGGGGCGCCTCGGGCACGCCATGGTGATAGATCTGTTCATGGACCTGGCCGGCACGCCAGACGGTCAGCTTGAGCTCCTCGGAGAGGGCATTGACCACCGAGACCCCCACGCCGTGCAGGCCGCCGGAGACCTTGTAGGAGTTGTCATCGAACTTGCCGCCGGCGTGGAGCACCGTCATGATCACTTCCGCCGCCGAGACCCCCTCCTCCTCGTGGATATCGGTGGGGATACCGCGACCATTATCACTGACGGTGATCGATTCGTCCGGATGGATCACCACCCGGATCTCGCTGCAGTGTCCCGCCAGTGCCTCATCGATGGAGTTGTCCACTAGCTCGAAGACCATGTGGTGCAGGCCCGTGCCATCGTCGGTGTCGCCGATATACATGCCGGGGCGCTTGCGTACCGCATCCAGGCCCTTGAGGACCTTGATGCTCGATGAGTCGTAAGCCTGTTCGCTCATTGACTACTCCATCATGTGAAGTCTTTTCATTCCGTCGCCTGGAACTCTAGCCGGCCCTGTTTCACGTGAAACATGGCAACCGGGGTCTCCGGTCGCCAGCGTCCGGCGAGTGCCTGGGGTTCGACACTGGTGATGAATGCTTGACAGTCCAGACACGACAGCCAGTGGCAGAACATCTCGCGATGACCCGCATCCAGCTCCGCGGGTAGATCGTCGATCAAATAGAGGCAGGTGCGGCCGGTCATCGCCTCCAGCACCCGTCCCTGGGCCAGTTTCATGGCACTGACCACCAGCTTCTGCTGGCCGCGGGAGAGTACCTCCACCGCCGGGCGCCGCTTGAGACGGATGCGCAGGTCGGCGCGCTGGGGACCCTGCTGGGTAAAGCCCATCTGGCGATCGGTGTCTCGCCCCTGGTGCAGCAGCTCGGCCAACGGCCGGCGCTTGTCCCAACCGCGGGAATAACGCAGCTCGAGACCCGGTAGCGGCAGCAGCTCCTTGAGGGTCTCGTCGAAGACCGGCAGGAAGTCGTCCATATAGGCTCGGCGCAACTCGTCCAGGCACTCGCTCCAGCGCACCAGCTCATGCTCCCAACTATCGAGGGAGCGTCGATCGATTCTATCATGCCTGAGCAGGGCATTCCGATGTTTCAGGGCCCGCCGCACGCCCTTCCACACCTCCATGAAGCCATGTTTCACGTGAAACACGCCCCAATCGAGAAACTCTCGACGCGCCGCCGGCCCTCCCTCCAGCAGGCGGAAGGCATCGGGATTGATCAGCTGCAAGGGCAGGGCCTCGGCCAGCTGTGCCAGGCGGGCGACCCGTTCGCCGCCCAGGCGAAATTCCAGCTCGCTGGCATCGCGCTGGCGACGCACGCCCAGGGCGAGATCGCCCGACAGGCGGGCATGCAGGGTCAGGGTGGGCTGGTCATGGGCGATGGCGTGGCGCAGTTGCTGAGTGCGAAAGGAGCGCCCCATGCCCAGCACATGGATACCCTCCAGCAGGCTGGTCTTGCCGCTGCCGTTGGGGCCGAGGATCAGGTTGATCCCCGGCTGCGGACGCATCTCGAGGGGCTCGAGGTTACGCAGGCCGCTGAAGGCGAGACGCTCGATGGCCATCGTCAGGGCTCGCCGCCTCTCGTCGAGGCGACGAAAAGCCTTGAAATATCAGTTAATTAAAGCCGCATCGGCATGACCACATACATGGCATCACCGCCCCCGGGCTGCTCCAGCAGGGCGCTGCTGTTGGGGTCGGAGAGGGTCATCTGCACCCGTTCGTCGTCGACGGTGTTGAGCACGTCGATCAGGTAACCGACGTTGAAGCCGATCTCCAGGGTATTGCCGCTATATTCCACGGCCACATTCTCTTCGGCCTCTTCCTGCTCGGGGTTATTGGCCATGACCCGCAGATTGCCCTCCTCCAGCAGCAGGCGTACGCCGCGATACTTCTCGTTGGAGAGGATGGAGGTACGCGACAGGACCTGGCGCAGCTCGGCGCGGTCGGCCAGGAACACCTTGTCACCCCCCCGGGGCACCACCCGCTCGTAATCCGGGAACTTGCCGTCCACCAGCTTGGAGGTAAAGGTGAAATCGCCGGTATGGGCGCGCACATGGCTGGCCCCCAGGGTCAGGGTCACCGGCTCGTCGCTGCCGTCCAGCAGGCGCGCCAGCTCCAGCACCCCCTTGCGCGGCACGATCAGCTTCTGGGCCGGAGCGACCTGGATATCGGCGGGCCGCGAGCAGACCGCCAGGCGGTGACCATCGGTGGCCACGGTGCGCACCAGGTTGTCCTTCAGCTCCAGCAGCATGCCGTTGAGGTAGTAACGCACGTCCTGCTGGGCCATGGCGAAGGCGGTGGCATCGATCAACTGCTTGAGGGTGCCCCGCGGCAGGCTCAGCTCGGTACTGCCCTGTCCTTCCTCGATGCTCGGGAATTCCGCCACCGGCAGGGTCGAGAGGGTGAAGCGGGAGCGCCCGCTGCGCAGTACCGCACGCCCTTCCTCCAGGGCGAAGTGCAGCTCGGCCTGGTCCGGCAGCGACTTGCAGATGTCCATCAGCTTGCGGGCCGGCACGGTGACCGCCCCGGAGGTCTCCACCTGGGAGGCGGCGGTACGCCCGATCAGCTCGACCTCAAGGTCGGTGCCGGTCAGGGCCACTTGCTGGGCCTCGTCCACCTGGATCAGCACATTGGACAGCACCGGCAGGGTCTGGCGCCGCTCCACGACGCCAGCGACCAGGGCCAGCGGACGCAGCAGGGCTTCGCGGGAGATGGAAAATTTCATGGGGGCTCCACTTGTCCTGGAATGGGATGACGGCCAATCATCGCGCCTTGCCTGGCGCCTGGCCTCAACTGGTCAGCAAACGCAGTAGGTTCTTGTAGTCCTCGCGGATATCCGCGCTCTCTTCCTGCAATGACTGCACCTTGCGGCAGGCATGCAGCACCGTGGTGTGATCGCGGCCGCCGAAGGCATCACCGATCTCCGGCAGGCTATGGTTGGTCAGCTCCTTGGCCAGCGCCATGGCGATCTGCCGAGGCCGAGCCACCGAGCGGGAGCGACGCTTGGAGAGCAGGTCGGCCAGCTTGATCTTGTAGTACTCCGCCACGGTGCGCTGGATATTGTCGACCCCCACCTGCTTGTCCTGCAGGGCCAGCAGGTCCTTGAGGGATTCGCGGATAAAGTCCTGGGTGATCGGCTTGCCCATGAAGTGGGAGTCGGCGATCACCTTCTTCAGCGCCCCTTCCAGCTCGCGCACGTTGGAGCGGATCTTCTGGGCGATAAAGAAGGCCGCGTCGTGGGGCAGATCGACCTTGGCCTGATCGGCCTTCTTCATCAGGATCGCCACCCGCGTCTCCAGCTCCGGCGGTTCGATGGCCACCGTCAGCCCCCAGCCGAAGCGCGACTTGAGGCGCTCCTCCACCCCGCTGATCTCCTTGGGATAGCGATCCGAGGTGAGGATCATCTGCTGGCCGCCCTCGAGCAGGGCATTGAAGGTGTGGAAGAACTCCTCCTGGGATCGCTCCTTGCCGGCGAAGAACTGGATATCATCGATCAGCAGGGCGTCGACGCTGCGGTAGAAGCGCTTGAAGTCGTTGATGGCATTGAGCTGCAACGCCTTGACCATATCGGCCACGAAGCGCTCGGAATGCAGGTAGACCACCTTGGCGTTCTCGCGACGCCCGGCCAGGGCATTGCCCACCGCATGCATCAGGTGGGTCTTGCCCAGGCCCACGCCGCCATACAGGAACAGCGGGTTGTAGGCCCCACCGGGGTTCTCGGAGACCTGGCGGGAGGCGGCTCGAGCCAGCTGGTTCGACTTGCCCTCGACGAAGGTCTCGAAGGTGAAATTGGGATTGAGGCCGCTGGAGTGCTTGAGGCTACCCTCCACCTGCACCTGCCGCTCGCCGCGACGCGGGGTCTTCTCCTCGAGGGCCTCGATCTCCCGCTCGTCGGCATAGTCGTCGCCGCGGGGCGGTGTCTTCACCGCCGGGGCACTGGGGCGGCGAGGCGTCGCCGAGACCGGGGCCCCCAGGTTGCGGGGCTGCGGGCTGGGCACGCTGCCGCGACTGCCCACCGTGAGGCTCACCTTGGGCGGCTTGCCCGAGGCCAGCTCACGCAGCAGTTCATTGATGCGCTTGATGTACTTGTCGCTGACCCAATCGCGCACGAAGCGGTTGGGAGCCAGCAGGCGCAGCTCATTGGACTCGCCTTCCTCCGCCTGCAGGGGACGAATCCAGGTATTGAACTGCTGCGAGTTCAGCTCGTCCTGCAGGTAATCCAGACACTGTTGCCAAAGAGCGACGGACACGCGACCTCACCATGCAGTTGTCGAATGACCGGCCATTGTATCGTCACAGGCTCGGGTTATCCACACGAGAGGCGGCCCCGGCGGCGCTGTGGACAACTTG